>JAKIZQ010000007.1:0-15332 GCA_022707945.1 Bdellovibrionales bacterium | reverse complement strand
CCACTTATCAAATCATTCTCACACGCTACAGCTATAATGAATTTTGGTTTAAGGTCTTTTATAATAGATCTTGCTGCAGTGCCACCACTTACAACAACAACACGAATACCATATTCTTTTTTTATATCCAAAAAAGTAGGTATTTGGCATTTATAACAGGCCCTACAGTTATCTAATTTTTCCCACGTTACTTTGTAAAGACAGGCACTATTTTGTATACAATGTGGCAACAATATCAGAACATCTTTCGGGTCTTTTATCTTTAAATGTCTTAAGTCCTTAAGCAGGTGATGATTGTTATAGTCTATTGCTTCTTTTCTCAATCTATTTGGATCAACAGCGACTATTTTTGACATCATTTCCAGCAACGGATAGAACCTGAACAAATATCTTACAGGATATATTATAGCAAAAACTATATTAGCAAACACAAGAGTTGCAACGAGTGAAAATAAAAACAAAATACAGAACCAATAGGAATATTTGAACATCAGCCACAAGCTAATAAGGTCTATAAATAAGGCAATAAACAGTAACGAGAAAAGCAACAAATATAAGGATAAAAGTCTTTTAAACAACATCACAGATTAGACCCCAACCCATATTTCGGAGATTTTTTGTATTCAGCCATAGCCCTTGGCATGAGAGAACTAAGACGTTGTGCTCTATTCTGACTATAAGGATGTGTCGACAAGAACTCTGGTTGCTGAGAGCCTCCCATGCTAGCAAATCTCTTCCATAGATTAACAGCTTCATTGGGGTCATACCCTGCTCTTGCCATATATATGGTCCCTATTTCATCTGCCTCATATTCGTTATCTCTCGAGTAAGGTAAAAGTATACCAACCGTGCTACCAGCACCAAGAGAAGCAATTATAAGATCTCTGTATTTTGAATTCTGAAAAGAAACACTTGCAACAGACAGCCCTAAGTTTAAGACTAACTGCTGGGTCATTCTTTGCGCACCGTGTCTTGCTACTGCATGAGCCATTTCATGTCCTATAACTGCAGCAAGACCCGCTTCGTTTTTGCATAAAGGGAGTATCCCCGTATAAACGACCATCTTGCCTCCTGGGAGGCAGAATGCGTTGGCTTCTTTGGAGTTTATGACCGTTGTTTGCCATTTTAGATTGGGCATATCACTTTTCATGGCAAGGTTTTTGGTTATGCGCGACACCATTTCATTGATCTTTGGGTCCTTATTAATGTTTGCTTTTTCCTTGCTAAGAAAGTCCCTATAGGCTTCTTGGCCCAACTGAACTTCTTGTGAAAAAGGTATCAGTATAAAAGACCTTGTCCCTGTGACAGGGGTGGTAGTACAAGACACAACGTGCACCAGCGCCGTAATTAAAAGAAGATAAAAAGTTTTTCTATACATAACAAATCCTCATTCTATATCCTTGTTTTGAGATAGATACTACACTATAATTCAGAATATATGAAGTTAGACCATAATGAAAACGTTTATTTTTCAGCGGTATTGTGCGCAATTGGTTTCATAATACTAATATACCCAGTAGTAAGAACAGCTAATAGGGCTTTTTTATTAACATACTCAGGTTTGGCATTATTAATAATGGTCACGATAATCCTTTCTTTACCGAGGAAACAAAAGTGATACGTTTTATAAAAAGGAAGGATGCAATGAAAAGGATATTTTTCACGGATAGCTCCTGTTGTTCTCCAGAACTTAACAGAATGTTCATGTCAAAACACGATCCAGAAAGACTTGGATTAAAAAGGACCTATAATATACAAGACGCCGACATACTTATCATTAATGGGTACACCAAAGAAGAAACATTAAAAGACCTAGAAACAAAATATGAACTGATGGCCGATAAACCAATAGTAATAGCCGTTGGTGGTTGTGCAATAGATGCTGGCCCCTTAAGATCAAAGAACACGGAGTTAAGGGTTAACGTCTTTGTACCGGGCTGCCCTCCAAGACCAGAGGCTATAATACATGGCATACTAAAGGGGTTATCAAAGAAATGAAGAGCACTATAAACACCCCTAGTGGATCAATAAACATCAAGAGCACAATAAGAGCAAAAAAGGTCTTAAAAGCTGAATTAGAGACTGGCCAATGCTCAAGAAATATATTAAAGCTTTGCAAAGGCATGGATCCCACAGCGGCAATTCCATATATAGAAAGAATAGAACATAGCTCACACATTCATCATTCAATATGCTTTTGTTCAATAATAGAAGCTTCTATTTCCTTTAATGCAACAAATACTCTGTCTGACATTAGGACCGTTCTGTTAGAGAAAGAAAGAATATATTCACATTTTTTATATCTTAATAAGATGTGTTGTCTTTCTGGTGACAAAATACTCACGAACATTACAGAACTAGCAATTAATAAAATAATAGACGAACTAGAAGAGATAAGCGGACACAGAACTTATTCAACACTTAATAGCCCAAAGAACATAAATCACAACTTTAGTATTGGAAAACTAATGTACTCTGATTCCTGTAACAGTGAATTACTTGAACTAACTAAACATATAGGCTCACTAATAAACAAGAATAAATCTTTGCGTTATATCTACAGCAACAAGGGTCTGTTAGATCCTAAAACCACAGAACTTACAGGTCCTTTCTCTTGGCATTTGGATAATGGTTATGACTCCAGACTTACCAATCCATACTTATCATACAACGATCCAGACGTTGTTTGTGAGCTATCAAAGAAAAACATTATTGTTGCAAATGATGTATATATGAGAATAATTGCGATCATAGAAGACATAAAGTGTTCCACTAAAATAATAAAAATATTATTAAATAAAATAAAAGATAATGGTACTTCCAAGATGGCATGTCCTCGTGAAGAGGCTATTACAAAGATCCCAAAAGGTTTATATCAATCACAAATAGAAAGTCCTAGAGGAAAACTGGACATAAGCTTAGAAATAAACGACAATTCAAATATAGAAAAGATAACAGTAAATACCCCTTCAGAGAAAAATATAAAGGAGTGCTTAAAACACACACCGGAACACCTAATAGAACACGTATTCCAAAGCATGTATATATCACCAATGGAGATAGACAAATGAGCCAGTTAATAATGTTTGTTTGTCTTTTGTTCTTCTGCCTATTTTTAAATGCAATAGACCATTTTTTTATAACTAGATTAGAAAGAAGGATCGGGTTAAGCCATTCGATAAAAAAGATTATTAGTCTTAATTTCCCTTCATATGTAAGAAGTTTTATATACATTCTAATATTATATTCTGCGGCGATAATATGGCAGGAAACACCACTTGTTCCCATTGGCATAGTAGTAGTTTCAAAGTTATTGAACAAAGAATACAGATATGGTTCATTGATAGTAGAACTTTCTGCCCTCACCGCTATCTTATTATCTATAAGTTATATAATTAACATTGATAACAACGTAATAAAAGGATTGTCTTTCATAATATATTCAATAAGTGTTGTTCTGTTCAACAAGGAAGGGTCTTCGTCGATTGCTATGAGGACCATTAACAACATGATTCTTCACATATTAGGGCTACAGTTATATTTTAACATAACTGATATTTACACATTAATAGTCATCTCTTTCTGTATTATGCTATTTCATAATTTTTGTATTTATTTTATCCCACAAAACGATCAGTTCAAAAAAATGAGGACAAGATCTCTCCTTTTACTAATATCATCTATTTTTATAATAATTATATCACTGATCTACGATATAATAATACAGGGGCAATAGGCAATGTTATCAATGTTAAAAGAAATATTATCTCTGATTATTAAAAGACAAGATGTAACAGAAATGTATCCAGACGAAGTAGTAAAGCCACTCCTTACAAAAAGGGCTAGAGGGTTCGTTTCAGTAGACACATACAAGTGTACGCTTTGTGGATTGTGTGCAGAATCTTGTCCATCAAAATCTATAAAGATAGACCAACACAACTTGGCAATAAAAATAAACTACATAACATGTTTATTTTGTGGATACTGTGTTAACAAATGCCCTGAACAGGCCATTGTATTCTCTAAAGAATTCGAAGGTGCATCAAAAAAACAAGACGCGTTCACTTATACGTTTAACATAATAAACATCAGCAACATCAAGAGAGGAAAAGAATGATCTATATATCTTTATCACTAACTTTATTAATCTCTCTTTATTGGGCAAATACAAAGACAAACGAAAGAACTTTTAGTCTTTTATCATTTATCTTTATCTTAACAAGCACGCTGCCCTTATACTATTATACAGACATAAGAATAGCCTTGATTCTAACCATAATAATTTCTTATATTAGTTTAACAGCTGATAGCAAAAATGAAGATCGTCTGTGTTATAGTAATATTAATAAATTTATTCCAATTACAACATTATCGTTAGCCTCTTTTATCTTGGACCTAAACAACACAACAAAAGATCAAACCACAAATGAACAAATGTTCTTGGCAGTAACAATATCTTCTATATCAATTTTGATATTCTTTTTCGGCATAAAAACCTCTACAGAAAAAAATAGAGGAGTTAAAAATGACGATTAAAATATTAACGTTAATAATTTCTCTTTTAATTCTCCTTATCTCTTCAACTAAAAACAACGTTAAGGCCTCTATAATAGGTTTTTTCATCTCACTAGTAATGTTAGCTAGTCTAGTCTATAACAATAGATATGAATTATTGATAATAAGTAGCAATATACTTTTTATATTGTTGTTCATCTCGCATAGCTACAAAGATTACCAGAGGAAGGCAAAAAAATGATAAGAGACTACTTGTTGCCAATAATTGTTTGCTTGCCAATATTTGGATCTTTAATAGACCTGAGCAAAAAGAACAAAGGCTTGATATCTATCGTCACCATAGGGTTAAGTATGCTGGCCTCTATCTACTTGGCATATCAATATTACATAGACCCATCATACTACACCACAAATACATTAATAAACTGGATACCATTTTTAGACATAAACATAGATCTATTTATCAATAAAGAATATTCTCTTTTATTATCTTTGTGTCTAATATGTGTTTTTATCTCTTGTCTTATCCCAATGATAGACACAAAAAAAGGATCTATAAATTATCCTATAATAGCAATTTTAACATCTATAAGCGCTGCATTTATACTCTCAAGGAATCTCCCTTCAAAAATACTTTTTTGGGAGGCTTGTTGGATACCCATATTCATATTAATGATAAAGGAAAAACAGAATTCTCTTTCTGTATACTTTTCTAGAACATGGTTTATTGCAGAGCTGCTCTTAATAGGTGGGCTTGTTACCACGCAGTCCTCTATAAACGACAATATTACTTTTTTATTTTTTGTAATAGGCACGATAATAAGATCAATGTCCCTGCCTTTTGATAGATCTATATTAATGATAAATCAAAACTGTTCTAAACTTACCTCATTAAACAGCATATTAATTCTACAAATATTAAGCATAGCTTTTTCCTTTCAGGTACTTACTACATTCAAAACACAAATTGAATTATTCGGACCCTATATTTTTATATCATTAGCTATAATATCAATATTTAAAATATTTGAGCTATTAGTTAAACCAGATCTAAGCCATATAATAGAAACTCAAGCATCTGTTTTTACTCTAATGATCTTGTCTTATATCTTCATAATAGAACACAGGCCTGTCATTGACCTGTTAATAGCTAAATCTCTATTAAATATATCTATCTTCTATATAGGGTTTACCATGATCACAACAACCATAAACATAAAAAAACCTAATTTATGGCTTTTCATGTTCTCAATCATAATCTTGTTTTTCGTATTCCTGTTCTATGTCTCCAAATACTTTATAAACATGGCAAGGTTATGGGATATAGATCAACAATGGACTCAAACAATATTATATATTCAGCCAATATTTTTCCTCATAATCACAGCTTTTGTACTAATTAAAATGAAATATGAAAAAAGGAATCGTAGGGGTAAAACAACTAAATGACAAATATAATGAACCTAATACCAGAGATAATATTATTTGCGTCATTAATATCCATTTTGATATTAAAACCTAATAAAAAAATAGTTAGGATTCTATGTTTTTCTGGTGTTGCAATTTCCATATCAGCCATAGTAAGCATTTTTTATATAAAAGAAGAATTTACGTTATCAACATTCTTTAAGATATATATAAGCATAGCCTCTTTATTATTCCTTACTATATATGGCAAAAAACACACCGTATTAGAACATGCTTCTGTACTCGGAGTATTGATATCCTCATTAATACTGTTCTCTTTTAATAATCCACTAATCGTTTTTTGTTCAATGTCCATGATTTTAATATCTTTACTATCGTTTAGCATTACGAGGGAGCACCTAAGTGAGTACAATAACGTAGTTTTTATAATTTCCACAATTATCTCTATGATACTTTACAAAGTATCTCCCACCATATCTTTGTTAGCATTAATTATAATTGGGCTTTGGGTCTTGATCAGGACAAAGAACAGGGATATTGAGGCCCTTTTTGTTTTTTTGATAATACCTATCATTGTATATCCAAGTATAGCAACGCTCTTTTCAAAAGAAATGCCCTTAGCAAAATTATCATTTGCAATAATAGGTTCTTTGCTTTTGTTAACAGCTTCAATATTAATAATGTATACCAAAAAAGAAATAATAACGAGGTCATCTAAATATACGTTATTTTATATCGGTGATATATTCTTAATATTAAGCATAGGGACACCAGAAGCTATTTCTTTAGCCGTTATGATGTTGTTGCTTATCCCCTTTACATACTCTGAGTATCTAGATGAACTGAATATAAGCCATTTTGCTATGATACCAATATTTGCACCATTTATAATCAAGTTATCAACAGCAAGACTACTGGTCCTTCTAGAAAACTGGTATTTATTAACTTTCTTAGGGATATCTACAGTCATATTCTGGTTTTATGGTGCCAAAGAGCTAAGCAACAACAAAAAAGAAAATGTAATTTTAAATAAAAGACCAATTTATATTAAAGTATTATCAATTATTGCTGTATCTTTTGTAGTTATCTTCTTTAATTATATACAAGGTGTGCTAAAAATAAGCATGCAGTACCTAAAATAGGTGAAAACTGATGGAAAAGAAATACCTAATAAAATTTAAAGACAACTTAATAAGAGGCCCTTTCTCTGAACTAGAGATAGATGACATGATTTATGACAACATAATAAATGGAGAAGAAGAAGTAAGGCAATATCCAGATGGTGAATGGATAAACATAGCTAAGATAGAGCATTTCTATGATGTATTTATGGGGGCTTTTGAAATAGAAAAAGAAGTTAAGGTGAGCGATAAAGAAACTTTCATAGATTCACCTACGAAGACCAATATCAAAAATAAAAAAGATAAATTAGATAAAACGACTATTCAAGATGATCTATCAAAAAAAACCAACAACAAGAAAAAAGATAAAGCAGAAAAAACAGAAATATATAATAGTGAAGACATAAGAGTTGTTGCTGAATCACTAATAAAAAAGAAAGAACAAGCTGTACTAGATCCAGAAAAAAAATCGCCAATAATACCACAAGCCGTTATTGTCTCTCTTGATGAACCACAGGAACACAAAGCCTTATCTAAAAAAACGAAACTGATTATCGGTGTTTCTTTAATTTTGTTGCTAATTGTACTGGTGTTAGGTTTGGGTAAAGGCAATGATGTTAACTCTATAGACATAAATGGCGTAAGATTAGAAAAAAACTATATAGAAATAAAACTACCAGTAGCAGAAACAATCAAATATTCTCCTCAAGAAGCACTAAAGTTAAAACAAGAAGCCGTCAAGCTTTTGGGACAAGATAATCTTCTAAACTACAAAAAAGCATTAAATCTATTACATGAAGCAGTGGAATACGATGTAAATTCACCTAGCATATTATCATACATAGCGTACTGCTATGCTCGACTATACAATATTTCAAAGAAGGACACTGAATACGTTAATGCTTTAAGGGCTATAATAAATAGAGCCGAAAAGTCCGACCAGAATATTGAAACTATATCATTGGCTAAAATAGCTTATTTTAACTCTCAAAAAGATTACAAGAGCTCTATATCTATTTTCAATGAGTTAATGTCATTAGTAAAAGATCCAACAAAGATAGATAATAAAACACTAACAACAGCAGCAGAATCACTAATTGGTAGTGGAGATTATAATTCTGCGTTCCAAATAACATCCTCAATAAACAAGAACCAAGCATCTGAATACCCAAGATCATATTACATACAAGCACTAATAAGAATGAACAACAAAGAATATGAAATGGCCGCAACAGATCTCAGGACAGCCTTACGGCTAAATCCTGATCATTCTGAATCACAAATAAGGCTTTTTGAGATGAACAAAGATGCTGCTGCAACAAAAATGTTTACATACTTAAAGGAAAACGTTTCCAACATAAATCACGAAGATGCATCTACTATACTATATCTATTGGGAAACATAGCTGTCCAGAACTCCGACATAGAGTCAGCTAATTTGTTCTATGAAAAAGCGCTGGACTTCTCATCTTCTAATGTAAAAGCGATGATAGCCTTTGAGCAGTTAGGAGGAGATGTCTCAAAATATAAAAAGACTGCTCTACAAATGCCAAACACATATATTGAATCAAGCACCTTTTTAATGAGAGGAGACGAACTATTGCACCTTCAAAAATACAGGGATAGTTCATTACAATACAGAATGGCAACAAGCCTTGAACCACAGAACATGATCGCGTGGTATAAACTTGGCGAATCATACAGATTGAGTTATGAATATGCAAAAGCTATTGATGCTTACAGTGAAAGCTTAAAGATAGACAAACTATCTTTGCCTGCATTAGTAAAATTATCGATAATACAAACAGACCTATATTTATTCCAAGAGGCTACTAATAACCTAAAGAAAGCACAAGAAATAGATCCAGAAAACCCTGACGCTCTTTTTGCCATAGGGTATCTTCATGCCAAGAGTGGAATGGAAAAAGAAGCTGTAGAGTATTATCATAAAGCGGTAAGCCAAAATTTTTCTCATGTTGACTCCTTGTTCATGCTAGCAAAATTGAATTTGAAATACGAAAAATATGATGAAGCAAGGTTGTTGTTTGAAAAAGTATTAAACACTCAACCAGACATGTTTGAGTCGTATATTTATCTTGCAAGAATACTGGCAAGAACAGATCATATATCAAAAGCAGAAAAGTATGTAGAAAACCTAAAAAGAATATTTCCTGAAGTAGCAGAAATATCTGTAGCTCTAGCCATGGCCTATATGGATGCAATGGACTATGATAGAGCGGAATTACAATTGAAAGAGGCATTAAAAAAGAATAAATACTCTATCCTGGCACTAAAATATTATGCAGAATTAAGTCAAAAATTGGGAAGGAATAAAGATGCTGTATCATATTATGATACAATTGCCATAATTGCTCCTTACTACCTTGAAGCTTATGATCAGAAATCAAAAATACTTTGCAGTCTTGGACAGCAAGCTAATTGTGAACAGGAACTTTTAAAACTGATAGAATTGTGTCCGAGATATCCTATGGCACACTATACCTTGGCTAAAATGTATTATAAGAACGAACAATACGAAAATACAGAAGAAGCACTAACAAGAGAAATAGAATATAATCCTTTCATTAGGAATTCTTATCTTCTTCTTGGAGATACCTACATAAAACTTAATAAGGCCCAAAAAGCAGTAGAACTATACAGCAAAATGTTAAAAGAAAATAAAAAAGACCCCTATGGTTTGCTCGGGCTCGCAAAAGCATATTATGCTGCCAAGGACTTTACAGCCGCAGAGACCATGGTAAAACAAGCAAGACATATAGATCCCTCTATAAACGACATCTATCATGTAGAATGCATAATATTCTATCAAATGAAAATGTTTGCAGAGGCAAAGAATTCGTGCGAAGAATTCATTAAGAGAGCTCCCGATGATGCAAATGCAGTTGAAGTTAAAGATATAATATCAAAAATAAGTAACTAAAAAAGGATGACAAAGAAATGATAGACCTTAAAAGATTATCTGAAAATCCAAATGAATATAAAGATTCATTGTCTGCAAGAGGTAGTGAAACAACAATTGTGGACAAAATAGTTGATATAGACAAAGAAAGAAGAGAACTAATAACCAATGTAGAAAAATTAAGAAATGAAAAAAAACAAAAAAGCCAAGAATTTGCTAAGGCAAAAAAAGCTTCTCAAGACACCTCTTTAATAGAACAAGATATAAAGAAAATAGATAATCAGCTCGCTGAGCTAGATTCAAAATTAGAAAAAGCCCAAAAAGAACTCGATTCATTAATACTATCCATACCGAATTATTTATTACCAGATGTACCTAAAGGTAAGGAGTCTTCAGATAATAAAGTAATCAGAACTTGGGGCGATAAACCAAAACTTGATTTTAACCCTAAAGATCACGTAGATATAGGCGAAGAACTAGGTATCATAGATTTTAAAAGAGCTGGGAAAGTAACTGGTGCAAGATTCGTTTTTATGTGTGGTCTTGGAGCTAAACTTGAAAGGGCGCTAATAAATTTCATGTTAGACACACACACAAAAGAAAGTGGTTATAAAGAGCTCCTAACGCCACTAATAGTAAATGAACAATCCTTAATCGGCACAAGCCAATTACCTAAATTTAAGGAAGACCTTTTTAAACTAGAGAATTTTCCATATTACTTAATACCAACAGCAGAAGTACCTGTTACAAATTTTTATTCTGATGAAATAATAGAACAAGAGAAACTCCCTATTAAATTTGCTGCCTTTTCTTCTTGCTTTAGAAGTGAAGCTGGTAGTTATGGTAAAGACACCAGAGGCATGATTAGGCAACATCAATTCAATAAAGTAGAGCTTGTAAAAATAACAGATCAACAATCCTCTATACAAGAACACGAAGATCTAACTAAAGACGCAGAAAAAATCTTACAATTACTAGGCTTACATTATAGAGTTGTACAACTATGTTCAGGAGATATCGGTTTTGCAGCAGCAAAATGCTATGATCTAGAAGTATGGTTGCCTTCAGCTAACGACTATAGAGAGATATCTTCCTGTAGCTTGTTCCTTGATTTCCAAGCAAGAAGATCAAAAATAAGATACAGAGATAAGAGCACTGGTAAACCAACCTTCGCACATACAATAAATGGAAGTGGTCTGGCGTTAGGTAGAACAGTAATAGCTATATTAGAACAGTATCAAACAAAAGAGGGAGAAGTTCTTATACCAGAAGTGCTTCGTCCATACATGGGTATAGATAAAATAAGCAGAGCTTAATGTTCTCTATATAATATTCTTTCTACCTTAATAGCTTTACCTGTAGAAGGATCAGCTTCTACACAAACACCATTAACGCCAAGATTACTCTCGTCGCTAAATTTAAATGCTATTGGTAGTTGTGTTAAGAACCTTTGTATTATTATATCTCTATCAACACCTATTACAGTATCCATAGGTCCACACATACCTGCGTCTGTTATATATGCTGTCCCTTTGTGAAGTATCCTTTCGTCAGCAGTTTGAACATGTGTATGTGTCCCGAACACAGCAGTAACCTTTCCATCAAGATACCATCCCATTGCTTCTTTTTCACTAGTGGTTTCTGCGTGAAAATCGACGAAGATCATTCTGTTTTTGGTTAGTGGATGTTTTGACAAAACACTATCAACGGCCTTAAAAGGACAATCTATGGTTTGAACAAATGTTCTGCCCATTATATTTATAACCACAAATTCATAGTCCCCTCTTTTGACAACGGTATAGCCAAGACCTGGGGTAGAGAACATATCACTGTTAGGATAGTTCAACGGACGTATTATTTTCTCAGACCTTGAATCAAGGTAATTATAAAGTTCCTTATACTTCCATATATGATTACCAGAGGTTAATACGTCTATACCCATTATAAAAAGTTCTTCGGCTACATCTGGGGTTAACCCCATTCCACCAGATGCATTTTCTCCATTAGCAATAATAAAATCTGGACTGAATTTTGATCTTATCTGAGGAAGATATTTGTGTAGAGCTCGTCTTCCTGCTTTAGCTACTATGTCGCCAAAGAATATTATCTTCATTACTTTGCCACACCAACCGCTCTGGTCTCTCTTATAACAGTAACTTTTATCTGTCCGGGATATGAAAGATCATCTTCGATCTTTTTAGCTATATCACGTGATAGAACAACAGCAGACTCGTCAGATATTTCTTCGCTCTTCACCATTACTCTAACTTCTCTACCTGCTTGTATGGCAAAAGCTTTGTCTACACCCGCAAATGATGTAGAGATCTTTTCCAGATCTTCCACCCTCTTAACATATGATTCAAGCATCTCTCTTCTTGCACCTGGTCTTGCACTACTTAAAGCGTCTGCTGCTTGAACAATAAAATCTAGTACCGTCTCTGGTTTTTCTTCTTCATGGTGTGATCTTATTGAATGTATTATCTCTGGCTTTTCTCCATATTTTTTCGCAAGATCAGCACCTATTTGAGCATGCGATCCTTCTACAGAGTGATCTATAGCTTTACCTATATCGTGTAACAGACCTGCTCTTTTGGCCAGCTTAACATCAAAGCCAAGTTCTCCAGCAATAGTTCCTGACAAGAAAGCTACTTCTAAAGAATGTATGTACTGATTTTGAGAATAACTGGTTCTATATTTCAAAGAACCTATGAGTTTTAATATTTCAGGATGTATACCTTGCACACCAACTTCGAACATAGCCTGTTCGCCATGATCTTTTACTTCTTTATCTATTTCTTTTCTTACTTTATCTACTATCTCTTCTATTCTTCCGGGATGTATCCTGCCATCAGCTATCAGCCTCTCTATAGAAAGCCTTGCAACTTCTCTTTTAACAGGGTCAAAACCAGAAATAACAACTGTTTCAGGTGTATCATCTATTATAAGGTCAACCCCTGTTGCAGCTTCTATGGCACGAATGTTTCTTCCCTCTCTACCTATTATCCTACCCTTAAGCTCATCGCTTGGCAGAGTAACAGATGAGATAGTTCTTTCTGCCACATACTCACCAGCATATCTTTGTATTGCAGTTGATATTACATATTTTGCTTTCTTTTCTGCTTCTTCCTTATATTCGTCCTCTATTATTTTTATTCTTTTTGCAGCCTCATGTTTTGCATCTGCAACTATCATCTCAACCTGTAATCTTTTAGCTTCTTCTGTCGTTACCCCAGTAAGAGACTCCAGTTTTTTCTGTGCTTCTTTAACCTTGTTGTTGTAGAGTTCTATCTCATCATTAATTTTTTTCTGAGCAAGAGTTAAATCATCTTCCTGCTTTTTAATTTTTTCTTCTTTAGTATCTATAAGAGATATCTTCTTATCTAGGTTCTCTTCTTTGGATAAAAGTCTTTTTTCCCAAGCTTGAATATCTCTTGTCTTGTCCTTTATTTCTCTCTCTATCTCCATTTTGGAATGGAGCATCTGTTCCTTTAACTGTATCTTTGATTCTTTCTGTACCCTTTCGCTTTCGTTCTTCGCATCTTCCAACAACCTTTGTGCTTCTCTTCTTGCATTAGAAACAAACACTTTGTCCCTTAAGATAAAATAGAGAGCACTTATAATCCCGCCAAATAAAAAGGCACCAAGGCCTATATAAATAGCCTGCAACATAAGCTTTAACCTCCTTTACAGGAGATAAAAAAATAAAAGAGTAGAAATTTTAAAGCGGATCAGCTCATTCTTTCATCTATAAAATTAATTAGCCTCTCGGATTTATCAAGCAAAACAGAAAGTTCTCCCGTTTGCTGTTCTAAATTCCTAATGTTTTTATCGGCAATTGTCATGGCTGTTATAATGGCTATATCGATCGAAGTTGCGGTACCCAAGGATCTTTCAGTATTTCTCATTTCCTGATCAACATATTTTGCAACTCTTATAATGTGCTCACTGTTGACGTTATCCTTACTGCCTACCCTCAGTTTCCGCCCCAATATTTCAATATCTACGCTGCTTCCGCCTTCCTCCTTCATTTAATATCTCCAAACATATTTTTATTATTAGAGCAGTAAAAGATTTGCAGAAAAACCTTAAAAAGTCAAGGAATTACAAGATTTTACGAACGAAACTACTGGGCTCAAATTCACTAATATTTTCAAGCTGTTCACCGTTACAAACAAAGAATATCGGTTTTCGTATCAACCTTAAAGCACCAAAAAGTGCACCACCTTTTGCTGTTGCATCAAATTTTGTTATTATCAACCCACTTATATTCAAGGCTTCATTAAAAAGTTCAAGTTGGTTTTTGATGTTCTGTCCTTGTGTTGAATCAAGAATCATTAACACATGTTTTGGATCTGTTCCAAGAGACTTTTTTATTGCTCTTTGCATCTTGGACACTTCAGACATCAAGCCATCTTGAGTATGAAGTCTACCTCCGGTATCTATAATAAGTACATCAACTGCATCGCTCTTTGCCTTAAGCACAGATTCGTATGCAACTGCACTTGGGTCTGCACCATGTCCTTTAGAAAAAAAACTAATTCCTAACTTATTGGCCCAAAACTCCAATTGATCAACACCAGCGGCCCTAAATGTATCTGCACCAGAAAGCATAACTTTTTTATTATATTTATTCTTTATATAGTTAGCTAATTTTGCAGTGCTTGTTGTTTTACCAACGCCATTAACACCGACGACCAATATTACTGTTAGAACATCATCTAAAATAAATCCCTTTTTATAAGATAAAAGTTCTGTCATTAGTTCATTTTCTACTAATTGCTTAACGTCTTCTGCATTTTTGGTTTTACTTACACTCGATAATACTTTTTTAACAACATCGGAACCAAGATCTGCTTCGTACAAAACACGTTCCAATTCATTATTAAATTCATGTTTAACTTTGTCGTCAGAAAAAATACTCTTTATTTTAGAGAGTAGCCAACTCAAAATATTATCCTAAATGAATAGCTATATAATATGTAATTGCAGATATGAACGCTGCCGCAGGGATTGTAAGAATCCAAGCCCAAACTATCTGTCCAGCAACGCCCCATCTTACAGAAGATATCCTTTTTAATGAACCAACACCAACTATAGCTCCCGTTATAGTATGAGTCGTACTAACTGGTATCCCTAATGCAGAAGCAAAGAACAACGAGAATGCCGCACCAGTTTCTGCGCAAAAACCATCTACTGGTCTTAGCTTGGTTATTTTTTGTCCCATGGTTTTAACTATTCTCCAGCCTCCAGACAAAGTGCCAAGAGCTATTGCTCCATGACATGCTAACACTACCCAAAAAGGTATATGAAATTCCTTACCAAGTAATCCGGCGCTGAACAATAAGCTT
>JAKIZQ010000079.1 GCA_022707945.1 Bdellovibrionales bacterium | reverse complement strand
TACATAGCTTTCACCTATATCATAAAGGCCTGCTTTAATTGATTCAATTATGAATGCTGGTGTTACTGTTTTTGTAACACCTATGACGGTAATATCCTGTTCTTTTCTACCGCTTTTAATGCAAGTAGAGTGTATCTTTTCTTTTATCCTTAATATGTTCTCTGCTATCGTCATCGTGGACTTATACCTGCTTTCTCTAAACTCTTAACTAGTTCAAATAATGGCAGACCAACTACGTTGGTGTAAGAGCCTAGTACCTTTGATACGAACTTTGCTCCTATGCCTTGGATTGCATATGCTCCAGCCTTATCCATGGGTTCTTTTGTTCTTATATAACTTTTATATTCAGCATCTAAAAAATTTCCAAAGAAGACCTTTGATGTAACCGCTTTGGCCTTGATCACCTTTAACTTTTTGTCTTTATATATAACAAGATGGAAGGCGGTAATTACCTTGTGAGACTTGTTGTTAAGATTTTTTAACATTTTAAGGGCATGGTCCTTATTAAGAGGTTTTCCTAGCAGGGTCTTATTAAGTACAACTATGGTGTCTGCAGATACTACCAACTTGTTAGGATTTTTTAGTGCTACATACTTTGCTTTTCTAAGGCTTACTGCCAAGGCGTTTTTTACTGGGTCCTTTATTTTACAGGCTTCATTTGTTTGTGGTTTTACGACGCTAAAACTATATCCTTGCTCTTTTAGCATGTGTATCCTTCTTGGAGAAGAGGATGCAAGTATAAAGTCCATTTTTTTCATAACAATAATACTAATACACAAAGATGATATAGGCAAATAACATAAGGCATGCTATATTCCCATTTAGAGTTATTCTCTGGGGGGATTGGTGATCATTGGTTTTTATTCACCAACACTAAACCTTGATGGGAGCTGTGCCTTTCAGTGGTGTGCATGCCTTCCTAGTTTTGAAGGAAGCCTAAAGCTGAAATACGGTACCCACTTTACGCGCCGGTGAATAACACGCGCGTGACACCGCCAATCTGGAGGATAGCTCCTGATATGGCTTTAAAGGAGGAGTACTAGGTGGCTAAAAAGATCATAGTGGCTGATGACAGTACTACGGTCCAGAGGGTCGTAAAACTAATACTTGCACCAAAGGGTTATGACGTTGTTTCTTGTAACAGCGGTAGAGAGACTCTGGAAGAAATAAAAAAGGGCATACCGTCAATAATATTTGCAGATGCCGTAATGAAAGATATTAATGGAATGGAGCTTTCTTTAGAACTAAAGAAAAAAGTAAAAGAACTTGCCAACATTCCTGTCGTTGTACTAGTTAATAGTTTTGATAATATTAGCGACTCAGAATTCAAGAAAAGTAAAGCTGTGGCAAAACTTATGAAACCATTTGATGATGCTCAGTTGTTAGAATATGTAGAAAAATATTCCTTTAAGCCACTTATTGCAGACGACCTAACCATACAGGAAAAACACGAATGGGACATGGATAGTTTTGAGAGGCCAGAAGTGCCAGACCTTAATGATCCAAGAAAGACGATTAAAGCCTATGGTGGAAAAATAGACATAGAAGAACAGATACATGATGCAGAACCTGCACAGCAGGTCGACGATGAATTTTTTACCATACCAGAGGACGAGATAATACGAGAACTTGGAATACCTGATCCTGATGATTACAAAAACACAAGAACAGCTCCTCCAAAAACAAACAAACCTTTATCTGAAGAAAGTCTTAGCGAAGAAGAGGCAAAACAACTTTTAGAGGAATTTAAATTACGAGAGAACAACGACGGTACTATCAAGTTTGATGAAGATGGCGATACCATGGTAGCGGATTTTAGTTCTCATGCAAAAAAATCTCCTGTTGAAAGAATAGCTCCAGAACCGGACATGGGGCTTTGGAGTACTAAGGATTATTCTGATTCTGAACCTTTTGAAGACAATAAGACCAAAAAAATAGAGACTGCACAAAAGGATACTTTTAATACATACACCTTTGATGGTTTGAATGATATTCCAGAACTTGAAAAAGAACTAACAACGCCTGTTTATAATCCAAAACTTGCCAGCCAAGAGATAGAGACTTTAACCAAAGAGGCTGTAGAAAAACTTGTTAAAGAAATGTTGCCTCAAATAGCAGAAAAAGTTATTAAAGACGAAATATCAAAGATAATTGGCAAAGAACAAGATGCCTTTTGATAAAGAAAAAATTACAGCATTAATAAGGACAGCTTTGCTGGAGGACCTACCTAAAGGGGACCTTACCTGTAACGCTGTAGTTCCAAATGAAATGCTTGCAAAAGGCAAAGTCATTAGTAAGGCTGACTATGTAGTTTCTGGAATAGAATTGGCAAAGTTCTGTTACGAAGGCCTTGATAAAGATATAAAGTTTAGTAGCAAATTCAAGGATTCACAAAAGATAAAAAAGGGAGAAATACTTTTTGAAGTTTCTGGTAACGCCGCTGTTCTTTTGAAAGTAGAAAGAACGGTTCTTAATATTGTTTCTCATATGATGGGCGTAGCTACAAAGACCAGTGAATTGGTAGAACTTGTAAAAGGTACTAATGCAAAGATACTTGATACAAGAAAAACACTCCCTGCTTTAAGATATATACAAAAACTTGCAGTGCTTCATGGTGGAGGAACAAATCATAGAGCCTCTTTATCCGACGCTATACTTATAAAAGAGAACCACATAGCATGTGCCGGCGGGATACAGAATGCACTTAAGGCCATAAAAGGCCTTAAAGGAGTGCAAAAGGAAATAGAGGTAAGATCTATAGATGAATTACAAGAAGTATTGAACAGCAACGTAGTAGTAGATATAGTTATGCTTGATAATATGGGAGCTGAAAAGGTAAAAGAGGCTGTGAGTCTTGTAAAAGGAAAGTTCAAATTAGAAGTTTCTGGTGGGATAAATAGTAAGAATATAAGGCCTTATGCAGAGGCTGGAGTGGACTTAATATCTGTTGGGGCACTAACACACAGTGTCACTGCCGCAGACCTTAGTTTTTTATTTGAGGGAGTATAATACTTGCACATAGGAACACAAATAGTGGTCCTTGATGAAGTAAGTTCTACTAACGATTACGTTCGTACAAATGTTGATGAGTTGAAAGACGGTGTGGTAGTCATATCTCGTGTCCAAAGCTCTGGAAGAGGGCGAAATACAAAAAAGTGGGTTTCATCACACGAGGGCAACCTTTATGCAAGTGTGCTTATAAAAGATATAACTTGGCTAGAAATGCCTACTCATTTACCCATATTTTGTGCTGTAGTGCTTAGAGACACTATTATTAAAGTTCGTGGTAATGATGATAATGAAATATTATTAAAGTGGCCTAACGATATTCACTACAAGGATGCAAAACTTTCTGGGATACTTATAGAATCAAGTGGTAAAAATTTGATCTTAGGTATTGGTCTTAACATAGCTTGTGCTCCAAAATTAACTGATAAAAAAACGGCCAGCCTTGCTCAAATAATGGGGTCTAAAAAAGTTCCTTTACCTCAAGAAATAATTAGTATTTTCATAGAGTTATTTAATAAAGCAGTGGGGGCTTATACACACAATGGTTTTAAACATTTTATTACAGAATGGGAGAAATATTGTGCTCATCTTAATAAAAAAGTTTGCATAAATGAAGGTCTTGAGGATAATACGCCATTAAAAGGAGCTCTGTTTTTGGGACTTGCAAAAGATGGTGGCGCAAGGTTGAAAGTTGAAGGCGAAGCTACTGAAAGAGTTGTTTATTATGGTGAGATATCAATTGGAGAACTAAATGGTTGATAATTTTGATCAAGACCAGAACGTGTTAACAGAGGATGGCAGGGTCGTAGTTACCCAAGCCTACTGCCATAATGGTCATGACCTTATAAATAATGATGTTAAAGTGTCAGGATATCCTTCTATAAATCTTCTACTGAGCGATGGAAAGAGTGAGCAACTTGTATATATAAGTGCCATACAGGGTGATAACAGTAAAAAATTCGATACTACATATCCAGAACACACCTTGCTTACTGTTATGTGTCCAGTTTGCAAAGAAGAACTTGATAATATTGCTCCCTGTGACTGTGTGAAAGGGAGTAAATTTGTTGCTATATATCTTAACAAGAAAAGAAATTTCAGCAGTTGTGTAGGAATATGCAATAGTTGGAATTGTAGCCGTTCTTTTATGGGCTCAGCGTGGAGGATAATCTCCAGACTGGCCGACAAAAACAGTTAATAACCCTTTTATTTATTTTTTTGTTTAAAAAAAGAGCCTTGCAGATAGAACTGCAAGGCTCTTTTGTATATAACTGTTGATCTGGTATTAACGTTTAGAGAACTGATAACGTTTCCTAGCGCCGCTCTTACCATATTTTTTACGCTCAACTTCTCTAGCGTCTCTGGTTAGCATGCCAGCTTTTTTCAATGGATCCCTTAGTTTTGATTCCATATCCTGAAGCGCTCTTGCAACTCCAAGCCTTATAGCACCAGCTTGTCCGCTAAGTCCACCACCGTTAACGTTTGCATATACATCGAATTTTTTTTCTGTTTTTGTTATGTCAAATGGCTGCATAATTACAAGTCTGTGTGTTTCCCTTGGAAAATATTCTTCGAATTTCTTTTCGTTTACTTCTATCTTTCCATTGCCTTTAACAAGTCTTACTCTTGCAACGGAATTTTTTCTTCTACCAACGTAGATATCTACTTTTTCTGCAGTCTTTTTAGTTACCATTACTTATTCACCTCTACTTTTTTTGGCTGTTGAGCTATATGAGGATGAGATTCCCCTTTATAAACTTTAAGTTTTGTCATTAGTCTATCTGATAATTTTGTTTTAGGTAACATACCCTTTACAGCCTCGAATATTACTTTTTCAGGTTTTTTCTGTAAAAGATCTCCAGCACTGGTCTCTTTTATTCCGCTTATGTACTGTGAGTGACGGAAATATCTTTTGTCTGTTAGTTTTTTCCCAGTGAATTTTATTTTTTCAACATTCACAACGACCACAAAGTCGCCACAATCTGAATTAGGTGTGTAGGTGGCCTTGTTCTTTCCTCTTAGGGTATCCGCTATTCTTGTAACAAGTCTTCCTAGTGTTTGACCATCAGCATCTATAAGGACCCAGTCCTTAGAAGCGGTATTCTTTTTGTAGAACGTAGTTGTTTTTGTTAGCTTCATTTCATAAACTCCTGCATTGTTTTTTAACCGCAGTGACATTATCTGAACGGATTTACCTTGTCAACGGGTTTTTG
>JAKIZQ010000078.1 GCA_022707945.1 Bdellovibrionales bacterium | reverse complement strand
AAGAATGGAAATATCACATATCATTAATAGAAAAGGAAAAGGAGAACCGAGCACAAGCAGAAAACATCCAAACAACAGAAGTACCAAACACTAATACGAATACTAATACAGATATAGATGACCAATTCTGTGAATATGGTTTTGATAATATAACAAAAATATCTGTCAAGGATCTGGACAACAATATTCTGGAAGTAAAAATTCCAAGCATAAGTAATTCAGACGTACAAACAATAATGAAGGATTATACAAAGACACAAGTAAGTGATTACGAAGAATTGCTCAATCTAGTATTTAAAAAATTATCTGAACAAAAAGAATTAAATAATATAGGTAAAGACGAAAAAGACCTACTCTTTGGTAAAAAAGATAAACTAGGAAATAGGACTGGTGGCTTATACAATTATTGGATGCAAAACAAGGATGAAGGCGAAAACTGGATATATATAGCTGTTACTGGAGCCGTAATATATGAGAAAATGGCAAAAGAGAAAGAAATAGCTGACATCATTTATAAATCATACATAGAAATTGGAATATTAAATACAAGCTACGCGTTAATAGAAGAAAAAGTCAACCATAACGATAAGATAACTCCATTAAAGAGCCTAGAACTAATGAATTCAATTGAGATATTGAGAAAGTCTAGCAACACTAGTTTGAAAAAAATATATTAAATGTTTATTTTCCCTTGAATCTTTTACAAACAAAGTGTTAAAACCCTTGCTGAAAAAATGGAGGCCACAAAAAAATGAAAAAAACAGGACTACTTACATTACTAATATTAATAAGCTCACTAATGCCATTAGATCTTAATGCGCAAATAACATTTACTAAAAGAGGAAAAGCAGTTAAGGCCATAAAAAGTGGAAATGTAAAGGAACTAAGCACCATAATGTGTGCTAACGAGATAAACACAAATAAAGGTATTATGAATAAGAATACCTTGTTGGGAGAAATAATAAACGCCAACATCACAGAAGAAAAAAAGATAGAGATGTTAAATATATTATCTAATTCTTCAAATGATTTTAACCCAAATCAACCTTTAATATTAAATGGGCAATATGTGTCGCCAATAGTTGCTGCCATAAATATCTTAGAGCTTGATCTTGCATCCAAGCTAATAGACGCTGGATCAAATGTTGATGTTTGGACAAATAAAATGAACCTATGGGCTTCGAACATAATACCTAACGCAACACCCTATAGAATAATGGAAAGGACAAACCCACTAATCTCAGCAATACATGTTCTTGATTTTATAGAAAGCGATAATCATATAACAGAAGGTAAGGTCCTTGAGCTTATAAGAAAGATCCTCTACTCTTTCCCTGAGAGCATTTCAAATACAACAGAAGAATTCAAAAGTTATACAGAAGAAGCAATAAATGTATGTATAAATGAAGCGTGGGATGACGTGTTATACGAAATATTGGCAACTGAATTAACTACAGAAGAAACAATAATAAATACACTTGAAAAGGTTCTGGCCTCTGACCATACAGACAAAATGAAATCTGAGTTAATTAAACCTATTCTGCATGTAATGAACATGAGGGATATGGATATAAATAATATAGAGATTAACGCTAACGTTATAAAACCAGAACAAGAAGTAATGCCTATAAAAGAAACTCCTTTAGTGGCTGCTGCAAGAGCGGAGCAAACTAATGTATATAAAACACTAGTGAACGCTGGAGCAATACCAGAAGAACAACATGTTGTATACAATGGTAAGTTTGACGAAGATCCTTATAGAAAAAAAGTATCGATAACAAGTATAGCAGAAGCTTACAATGCAAATGATGTCTTCCAACTAGCTACTAGTGTGGTAAGCCTTGATGAAGCACTTCAAATGCTTAAAAAATATAATTACGGATTTGACTCAAAGAATTTTAATGAACAAATTGATGCTGCTATTTCTAAAATGGTAATAGTTGGAGAATATAGAATAACTGAGAGGGAATTGACCCTATTTTTTGGACCAAGGAATGAGTTTGGAACAAGAACAGGTGGTATTTTTAATTATTCCTCAGACAACCCAGCAATATGGAATAACTGGATCTATGTATCGCTTATAGGATGTCTATGTTTCCAAGATAAAGAAATAGTAAAAAACAGGGATATTAGTACAACAATATATAATGGTTTCATTAAAACGGGTCTTATAAATATAAGCTCTCATGTAATACTTAATGAATTAAAAAGAGATAACCTTGTGATACCAGGATCAGAAAGACAATTCAGGTCTGCTCTGGAATTCATCATAAAAGAAGGTCGTAGCATATCAACAGGAAGAGCGCCTATACGCTATTGACAACCTCGTTGTTTAGAGGTTCTATATACAGGTATCTAAAAAATAAGGAGTACCTGTATGGAAAAAAGCAAAACATACATTCAAAGATCAGAAAAGTTTGGAGCACACAATTATAAACCACTCCCAGTAGTACTTGAAAAAGCAGAAGGTGTTTGGGTGTGGGACGTTGATGGCAATAAATATATGGATATGCTTAGTGCATATTCTGCACTTAACCATGGCCACAGACACCCTAAAATAGTTGAAAGAGCAAAAAAACAATTAGATAAAGTTGCTCTTGTATCTAGAGCGTTCTATGCAGAAAAACTTGCAGAGTTTAATGAAAGAATAACTAAATTGTCTGGCTACCAGATGACGCTACCAATGAATTCTGGTGCAGAAGCAGTTGAAACAGCGATAAAATTAATAAGAAAATGGGCTTATACAGTAAAAAAGATACCAAGACACGAAGCAGAAATAATAGTTTGTTCAGACAATTTCCATGGACGAACAACGACTATAATATCTTTCTCCACAGAGTTGGATTACAAAAATGATTTTGGACCATTCACTCCCGGATTCAAGGTAGTGAAGTATGGCGATATCAATGATCTCAAAAACGCAATTAACAAGAACACGGCCGCATTCCTAGTTGAACCAATACAGGGAGAAGCAGGAATAAACATTCCTCCTGCTGGTTATCTTAAACAAGCAAAAGAACTTTGTGAAAAGAACAACATATTGTTCGCTGCAGATGAAATACAAACTGGCTTAGGAAGAACTGGAAAACTATTTTGCTATATGTGGGAAAACATTCGCCCAGACATACTTATAGTTGGAAAAGCTTTAGGCGGTGGGTTAATGCCAATAAGTGCAGTACTCGCTGACGAAGCGGTAATGGGTCTCTTCAAACCCGGAGAGCATGGCTCTACTTTTGGTGGCAACCCTTTAGCTTGTGAATGTGCATTAGCAGCAATGGATGTTTTAGAGCAAGAACATCTTATAGAACGTTCAAATGAAATGGGTAATTATTTCATGCAGGAACTAAAGGATATAAACTCTCCTCACGTTAAAGAAGTAAGAGGAAAAGGTCTTTTAATAGGCGTAGAACTTAAACCAGAAGTTGGAAGTGCAAGACCCTTCTGCGAAGCTCTAATGAAAAGAGGACTGCTTTGCAAAGAAACACACGAACATGTAATAAGGTTTGCTCCTCCTCTTATTATAAGCAAAGAAGAACTTAATTGGGCACTAGGACACGTTAGAGAAGTCCTTAAATAATGTTATTGACCATAATTTTTCTTTGTATTTCTGCCTTTGTCGCTGGGTTCATAGATTCTATAGCTGGTGGCGGTGGTTTAATAAGTCTGCCTGCTCTTTTGGCAGCGGGCATCCCTTCTCACATAGCCTTGGGTACAAACAAACTACAATCAATGTGCGGCACTTCTTTTTCTGTGATCAATTATGCTAGAAAAAATAAGATCATATGGAAAGCGGCGCTCACAGGTCTTCCTTTTGCACTAATAGGCTCTTGGATAGGAGCTAGAATAACACTTATAATACCCTCTGCAACATTAGCAAAAGTTCTAATATTCATGTTGCCGCCGGCTGTAATACTCATGCTTGCATCAAATGCATTATTAAATAAAAAAACAGACACAACTAAATGCAACAGTAACATGTATCTTAATATAAGCATTGTATGCTTGATGATAGGTGCATACGACGGTTTTTTTGGTCCAGGAACTGGTACTTTCCTTATCGTATTAATGGTTCTCTTATGTAAAATACCATTAATAAATGCAAGTGCTACCGCAAAGGTATTTAACCTTGCCTCTAACGTAGGAGCTGTACTTAGTTTTATGATCTCTGGACATATTTATTATGCATTGGCCATAGCAATGGCGGTGTCAAACATAGCTGGCAATCTTACAGGCAGCTCAATGGCGATTAAAAAAGGAAATCCTTTTATACAGAAATTTGTTTATATCGCTATAGGAATATTATTTATCTATCTTATCTGGAATAACTACATTAGAGCCTAACTCTACAGTAAAAGTACTCCCTACTCCGGGCGTGCTATCTAGTTTTACAGTCCCGTTGTATAAAGACACCAGCTTCTTAACTGTAGAAAGGCCAAGTCCACTACCCAATATATTTATAGTCTGTTCATTCTTTATCCTAACAAAGTCATTGAATAGTCTTTTTGCGTCCTCTGGTTCTATTCCTATTCCAGTATCAGAAACTTTTATTTGTACACCACCGTCTATATTAGCTATATTTATATCAACAGTTCCATTGTCTTTATTATACTTAACTGAATTAGTTATTAGGTTGTTGAATATTATATCCATCTCACCTTTATCTGCCACAAACTCAATAACATCTGGTATATTAACATTTATTTTTATGTTTCTTGGTATAGCGTCAAAAGCAACTAGTTCTACCGATGATCTTATTACGTCACATAAATTTATCTTTTCAAAATTTCTTTTCTTCTCTCCCGACTCAATTCTTGTCATATCAAGAAGGTCAAAGATCATCTTTCTCATACCATCAAGCCTTAAAAGGCTCCTGTTAAGCATCATTTCATAATCTTGTTCGCTGATCTTACCAAAACGTTTTCTTAATATATTCAAATATCCTTCTATAGCAGCTAATGGTGCTTTTAATTCATGAGAAAGTACAGATATGAACTGGAATCTTACTCTTCGTCTTTCCTCATCTGATTTTCTTGCATGTCTTGCAAGCATAAGGTGCAAAGTTGCTTTTCTTACTGAATATCTTAACTCATCTGGAGTGAATGGCTTTGCTATAAAATCATAAGCACCAAGTTTTGTTGCCTGCACTGCAGTTTCAAATGTAGCATACGCAGTTATCATGATTGTTATAGCGTCTATATTCTGAGATGTAACATGTTGAAGGATATCTAGCCCTGTCATGTCTGGAAGTTTATAGTCCAACAATATAACATCTGGACTTTCATTCTTAAGGTAT
>JAKIZQ010000077.1 GCA_022707945.1 Bdellovibrionales bacterium | reverse complement strand
CTCAACAGCTGCTTTTGCCCTAGAATCTTTCGTAAAGAATGCTACAAAAAGAGGCTCTAAGGTAATACTCTCAGAAATAGCGACACAACCTCATAAAGTAATAAAGAAAATGGGAATAGAAAAATTCGTAGGCAAAGACAATATTGCCCCATCTTTCGATGAGGCAATAAAGATCTCAAAGCTTAATTAACTTTAATTTATTTTTGGAGACCTGTAGGATATTTCTCCACGTTCTTTATTATAATATAAGTATCCATAAGATAATTCACCAATTTTTTTAACAGTAGCTTTCCTATCTGGGCCAAAATTATTAGCATCTTCATATTGTGGTTCTACTACGACAATACCCTTATCATTGACAAAGCCCCATTTGCCGTCTTTTTTTATCCTAGCAAAACCATTCATTACTATATAGGCCTCATCAAATTGTGGTTCTAGAACATAATTTCCTTCTTTGTTTATAAAGCCCCACAATCTGCCAACTTTTACAGCCGCTATGGAATCTGGTGTATCGTCTGGAAAACATAATACGTCATTGTATTTTGCCTCTATAACAAAATTATTGCCTATACAATAACCATAAAGTTTTGTTTCTTTGTTCTGGCAACGGTTCAGGTCCTGCGCAAAAATAGAATACGTCGTGATAAACAAACAGCACAACAAAATATTCTTTATCATAATAACACTCCTTAACTTAAAGATTAATCGTAATATTCTACGCCGAGGTGTGTTATAAGGTCTTCACCCATTGCATAACGAAGATTATTTTTTAGTTTGATTAACTGTATGAATAGGTCGTGTTCTGGATACAGTCCCTTTGCTACCATTGGTGACTTGTAGTAGAAAGACAACCACTCTTGTATACCTCTATAACCTGCTCTCTGTGCAAAATCTGTGAACAAAGCAAGATCTAATGCAACAGGCGCCGCAAGTATGGAGTCTCTACACAAAAAGTTAACCTTTATCTGCATTGGCATTCCCATCCAACCAACTATATCTATATTGTCCCAGCTTTCCTTATTATCTCCACGAGGAGGATAATAGTTTATTCTTACCTTGTGATAAAGATTATTATAAAGGTCAGGATAATGGTCTGGTTGTAGTATGGTATCAAGAACAGAAAGTTTAGACACTTCTTTGGTCTTAAAACTTTCTGGGTCATCAAGGACTTCTCCATCTCTGTTACCAAGTATGTTTGTAGAGAACCAACCATTAACGCCAAGCATCCTTGCTTTAAATCCTGGAGCAAGTATTGTTTTCATAAGTGTTTGGCCCGTCTTAAAGTCTTTACCAGAAATAGCAACTCTGTTCTCCATTGCCAATTCCTGTATAGCCTCTACGTCAACACAAAGGTTAGGGGCACCATTACAGAACGGCACTTTCATCTTTAATGCAGCATATGCATATATCTGAGAAGGAGCTATTGCAGGGTCGTTGTTCCTTAAACCTTCTTCAAAGTTCTTTAAAGAAGTATGAGCCTTTGATTGCTCTCTATAAGCTTCTGTAGAAGCACACCAAACCATAACAAGTCTTTCGCAGTTATTATTTTTCTTAAAATCCTCTATATCTTTCATTAGCTGTTCTGCAAGGTCCATTTTTGTTTTACCTGTCTTAACATTTGGACCATCTATTCTTTTTACGAACTCTTTGCTAAAGACAGCCTTCATAGGTCTAATGGATTCCATGTAAGGTTTTATTCTTTCAAGTTGAGCGTCCGTAAGAACACCGCTGTTCTTTGCTGATTGATAACAATTATCTTCGTAAATATCCCAACCACCAAAAACTATATCGTTAAGGTCTGCAAGTGGAACAAAATCTTTTATTAATGGTTGACGATTGTCTGTTCTTTTTCCAAGTCTTATGTGTCCCATCTGTGTCAATGAACCGATCGGAGCACAATAACCCTTTCTGATGGATTCAACACCAGCTATGAAAGTAGTTGCAACTGCACCAAGACCCGGGATCAAAATACCAAGCTTTCCTGTAGGTTTCTTAAGATTCTTTGCGTGACCTTTTTCCATGATAGTAATGCTCCGTAATTGTTTATTAGCCCACTAAGAGCGGACAAGAGTCCTTTTATTCCATTAAAAAAGACCTGTCTATTAAAGTTTTAGAGCAGTTTTTTTGAAAGTTTCTTTACTTTATTAATTATAGAGGCTGAAATGAGCTCTTTTTCATCAAGTCCAACGGTCCCAACACAGAGTTTGCCAGCGACCTTTGCACCAAAAACTGCAGCCAAGACCTTTAAAGACCTAAGAGCACCTGTAAAGATTGGTATCAAAAATCCGGGTGCCGCAGAAGCGAGCACTATAACTGCTTTTTTTGTCTTCATCTTATTCCTGAGTGTTGGTGCTCTTCTTGCACCCCACGGCCAAAAAGCAAAAGGTAGTGTCCTCTCCATAAATCTTCTTGTAATAGCAGTTACGTTAAAAAAGTTCACAGGAGATACCAATATAATTCCGTCACAAAGCTCAACTTCATTCAAGATGCTTTCCATATCATCGTGAATAACACACTTGCCTCTTACTGTTCCTTCAACTTGCGTACAAGCTCTACAATTTGTACAGAATTTTATATCCTTATCTAAAAGATATATCTTTTTTGTTTCTACTCCAAAAAGAGAAAGTTCCTTGAACATCTCGTCAACGATATTATCAGTAACGTGGTTTTTTCTATATGTTCCAATTATGGCCAAGATCCTTTTCATAACGTTCTATTAACCTCTTTAATTATATACTTTAACATTGGTGTTTGCTTGCTCTACGCTGTTCCAGCCACCGCCGAGAGCTTTGAACAATTGAACTATGGCAAGCAATCTATCTCTTTCTGTTCTAGCAAGATCGTTCTCTGCAGGATACAGTTGTTGTTGTGCATCAAGAACGTCGTTGTAGTTTGAAAGTCCTTTTTTGTATCTATCTAAGGATAATTTTGTGGCTGTGCGTAAAAAATCTACAGACTTTGCCTGCTCATCCCTTATCCCAGATAACTTTTGTTGAAGGTTAACTGCATCAGCAACTTCTCTAAAAGCATTGATAACTGTTTTTTCATATTGCAACTTAGTCTGCTCATAAGCTTGTTTAGTTGCCTCGTAGTTAGCAAATATTTTTCCACCGTTAAATAATGGACCAGTTAAACCACCACCTACCGACCATGAATTAGAAAAACTCTTTAAATCTGGGCTCGCAGAACCTAATAGTCCTGTTAAACTAAATCTTGGGAAAAAGTCAGCCTTTGCAACACCAATCTCTGCGTTTGCAGATATTAAAAGTTGCTCTGCCTGACGAATATCTGGTCTTCTTTCTAAAAGTGTAGAAGGCAGTCCTGCTGGTACATCTGGTACAAGATACTGCTCCTTAAGTGTTTGTCCTCTTGGAACAGCCAAAGGTGGACGACCAAGCAAGAAACATATTTGGTTTTCTTTCTCGAATATTTGGTTCTCTAAGTATGGTATATAAGCTGAAACTTGAGAAAGTGCTGCCCCTGCTCTAGAAGTTTCAAGCAAAGAAGCATCTCCTCCTTTATATCTTCTATTAAACAGATCATAAGTTCCTTTAAAAGCCTCTGCTGTTCTTTTTGCTATCTCTAATTCTGAATCAAGTTCTCTTAATTGTATATAAGCTGTTGCAAGTTCTGTTATAAGCATTAAAATAATTCCACGTTTAGCCTCTATACTTGCAAGATATTGTGCCCTTGCTGATTCTGATCCACGTCTTACTCTTCCCCAAACATCCAACTCCCACTGCATCTCTACATTACCAGAGAACATGTTTGAATTCTTTCCATCTGGTAATCCGTAAGAAGCAACATTCCTTCCATAATTATCTGTAGCAGAATAATTCAGATGAGGATAATAATCTCCCTTCTTTATCCTTGCTAATTCTCTCATCTGCTCTACTCTCGCAGAAGCTATCCTAAGATCTAAATTATTCTTTAGTGCTTCATCTATTAAACCTTTTAATACAGGGTCCTTGAATATATCCCACCACGGAGCATCTGCCAAAGACCTTGCATCCTGTGTCGTGGTAACTCCTCTATACTTTGCAGGAGTGGCTACATCCGGACGTTTGTAATCTGGTCCAACGGCACAGCTCGAGATAAATGATGTAATAAGCAGCAAAGAAAAGATTTTCTTCATCACTTTGCCCCCAAGTTTTTTTGTTTTTTTCTTTCTATTAAATTAAATAATGCTGGCACTACAAGAATTTCCAGCAACGTTGCTATAGTCATTCCCATTATAACTGTTGTTCCCAGTGATTTTCTAGACATTGCGCCAGAACCATCGGCGAACCATAAAGGAAGACAACCAAGTATAAAGGCAAATGCCGTCATAAGTATCGGTCTTAACCTTCTGTCCACTCCAGATATTGCAGCATCTGACACAGACATGCCTTCTTTGTCGACGGCGTCTTTTGCATGAGCAACTATCAGTATGGCATTTTTTGCCGCAAGACCTATCAACATGACCAGCCCTATTTGAGAAAATATGTCGTTAGGCATAGACCTAAAATATAAGCCCAACAATGCTCCAAAAACAGCTATCGGTGTCCCTAAGAGGACAGAAAAAGGAAGTGACCAACTTTCATACTGTGCAGCGAGAATAAGAAAAACGAATAATATTGAAAGTGCAAAGATAAAAACAACTCCACCACTAGCTTTTTTTTCCTGATACGTTATACCGCCCCAATCATAGCCCATTTCTTTAGGCAGTACTTCTTTTGCAACTTCTTCTAACGCCGCTATTGCTTGTCCTGTACTATACCCTGGTGCAGGGTTAGCAAATATTTCTGCAGACCTAAAAAGGTTGAACCTGAACAAGAATTCAGGACCTGTAGTTTCATCCACTTTAATCAATGTGGCCAAAGGTATCATTTGTCCTTCTTTATTTCTTACAAAGAAAGTTCCTATATCGTCTATTTTATTCCTTGCTCCCGGCTCTGCCTGAACAAAAACTTTCCACTGTCTTCCAAATTGGTTGAAGTCATTAACGTAAACTCCGCCCATGAATGCCTGCATTACCTGATATACAGATTTAAGATCTATACCGAGTTTAAAGGCCTTTTCTCTATCTATTTCTGCAAATATCTGCGGAACATGAGCCTTGTATAAAGTATTAACGCTAGAAAATTCTGGTCTTTTTTGTACAGCGTTAATAAATTTAGTTAAATTATCAGATAAGAATTCTGGTGTACCACCACTCCTATCCTGCAACATAAAATCTATACCACCTGTGACCTGCCCCCCGAAAATGCTGCCACATAATATGTGATAGTATTTAAACAAAAGGAGGTCAGGTTATGAAGAGAA
>JAKIZQ010000076.1 GCA_022707945.1 Bdellovibrionales bacterium | reverse complement strand
TATTGCCGACGTATTTTATAGATGGAAAAATATAATTTTAGTGGGTATAAATTCTTGTGGATGATGGTGTTTTTTGATCTGCCAGTTGTTGAAGACGAAGACAGAAAAGAAGCATCTAAATTCAGAAGCAATCTGATGGATATGGGTTTTTGTATGGCTCAATTTTCGGTATATATGAAGTCTATTTCTGGAAAAGAGTCCGAAACAAGGATTCAAAAACAGATAAAATCATTTTTACCTAAAAAAGGAAAAGTATATGTTCTAACCATTACTGACAAGCAATATGAAAGTATAAAGACTTATCATGGGAGGAATTCTGGTGGGTTAAAAAATCCAGAACAATTGGTGCTTTTTTAATATGTTTTTTATCATTTTAAAAATAAATCTGCTCCATTTTTACCTATTAAATCAAATAGTTAAATGGAGCAGATAATACCACGACTGAAAAATTGGTCAATCCGTAACTAAACACGACTAATCTGCATCATCTAAAAACACCTTATATTTAACCTTTAAAGCGTGTGCTAATTTTTTAGCGACAGTTTCGCCTATTTTTCTTTGTCCATTTTCCATTTTAGAAATATTTGTTATTGCTATACCAGTAATTATTGAAAGCTCTTTTTGAGAAAGACCTTCTTTGTGCCTTGCACCTCTTAAACTCAATGCATATTTAGGAAGCTTTTCTTCCATATCCTTAAAGGGATCCTCTACAGATAAATTCTTTATAATTGTGACGAGAGTTTGTTTGTGTTGTTTAAGTACGTGAAATATCTCTCCATCTATAAGAATATTAGTATGGGGCTTTTTCATGAGTTCCGACATAGTATACCTCCAAAACCCTAACCTTTTTATCTAACAATTCCCAACAAACAACATATCTTGGTTTGCCTTTGTTTATGTGACAGTGAAAACAATCAGTCTTTCCTCTTGGCCTACCATAATTCTTCCAATTAAATCTGTATGGCCCATACATCTTTAATTCTCTCACCAAAACAAATGTTGTTAATTTAATTTTTGAGGGAAGCTCTTTAATCTGCCTTAAAGCTAAATTAGAATAATAAACCTTCCACTCATCATTAGCATCTACCTTTTTATGACAATTGTCAAGATAATTATCTAAAATAAGAACCTCCTTTTTGCTGTCAAGACAGGTTGTGCAAAAAGGAGGCAAACAAAGAAAGCGCAAGAAACCTTTCTTGTGTATCGATTTTTTTATCTCAATGTTGTTCTATTCGTTTATTTTTCTCAAGATACAATATTCCGGAAGCTTCACTTTAAGGATTATTTCGTCTTCGTTCTGTACTACACTACACGTCGTACCATCTTTCTTGATTAGAGGATTGGGCATAATGAGTTTTGATATTTTACCGTCTGGACTTAGAAGTTCTAACTCCTGACCTGCGAGTATTTTATTCCTTACTCTTAACACAGTAGTATCTTTAGTTGAAGAACTGTAGTTTGCTACAAAAATTGAATTAAACCTTTGTTTGTTCTCTTCCTGACTATAGTCATCAGGAGTAATAGCACCTTTCATAAATCCATATGAATAACCGCGATTACTGACCCTTGATAGAAAAGCCAAACAATCTTTTTCTGATAATGTATCACCGTCCATAACGCGTCTATACAAAGAAACGACAGAGGCAATATAGTGAATGGTTTTCATCCTTCCCTCTATCTTAAAAGAATCAACACCTAATTCCATTAACGGTTTAATGTAAGGGAATAACGCAAGATCTTTGTTGTTAAAAAGATAAAGTCCTCTTTCATCCTCAAAGACTGGATAATATTCATTTGGTCTTGTTTCTTCAACAACATTATATTTCCATCTACACGGATGTGTACATTCTCCTCTGTTAGCTTTTCTTCCTGTCATATAATCACTTATTGCACATCTACCTGAATAAGAAAAACAAACGGCACCGTGTATAAAGACTTCTGTTTCAACAGAACCTTTAAGTGCTTGCTGTATTACTTTTATATCATCAAAAGAAAGTTCTCTTGCAAGATTAACTCGTTTAACACCAAGCTCCTTGTATGCAAGGGCTGTTTGATAACTTAAGGTGTTAGCCTGTGTACTAACATGCAGCGACGTTTTTATTCCAGTTTTTTTTATCTCATTTATTACGCCAAGATCAGAAACGATAAAGGCATCAACCTTAAGTTCTTCCAGTTCTTTAGCCAGAATAATCAGTTGATCATATTCAAGAGAGTTGGGATATATGTTCAAGGTAACATAGGCTTTCTTACCTTTTTTATGTAAAAGAGAAATACCTTTGCTTGCATCCTCTATACTAAAATTGCCAGCATAACTCCTTAAAGAAAAGTCTTTCATACCAAAATACACAGCATCTGCTCCATATGCAGCAGCATACTCAAGTTTATCTATATCACCTGCTGGAGCTAGTAGTTCAGACATTCAACACCTCTTTTAAGTATTTACCCGTATAAGAACCTTCGTATGAAGCAAGTTCTTCTGGGGCCCCTTGAACAATTATCCTTCCACCCTGTTCTCCAGCCTCTGGCCCAAGGTCTATAACATGATCAGCATGTTTAACAAGGTCCATGTTATGTTCGACCACTAGCACACTGTTTCCTTCGTTAACAAGTTTTTGTAATATGATTATAAGTCTTTCTACTTCTGAAGGATGAAGTCCTGTAGTAGGTTCATCAAGTATATATAGAATATGTGATCTTTTTTTCTTGCTTCCTGCCTCTATCAATTCTTTACATATTTTAAGTCGTTGTGCTTCTCCGCCAGATAGAGTTCCTGCTGGCTGACCTATTACAAGATATTCCAGTCCAACGTCCATTAAAAGTTTTAAAGTGTTCCTTAAGTGATGGGACGAAATAAAAAAGTCATAAGCTTCTTCTACCGTCATGGCCAGCACTTCACTTATATTTTTGCCTTTATATGTAACATCAAGGACGTCTTTTTTATATCTTGTCCCAGAACAAGCTTCACAACGCATATAAATATCTGCCATGAAAAGCATGTCTACCTCTATAAAACCGTCTCCATTACAAGAAGAACAAGCACCACTTTCTACATTAAAAGAAAAGTTAGAGCTTGTATATCCTCTACTCCTTGCCAATGGTGTTTGTGCAAAAAATTCCCTTATATGATCAAAACCAGAAATAAAAGTTATAGGTGTGGACCTTTGTGATCGACTAAGAGGTTCTTGATCGATAAGCATAACGTCCTGTATGTGTTCAAGACCTGAAATAGACTTATATTCAACTCTTTGATCTGCTTCTTTACCAAATTTTGTTAAAAGTATTGGATACAATGATTTTGTTATTAAAGTACTCTTACCACTGCCAGAAACACCTGTGACACAAACGAACCTATTAAGAGGTATTTTTATCTCTACGTCTTTTAGATTGTTCTGTTTAAGGCCTTTTACTGTTAAAAAATTACTACCAGAGCCAATTCGTCTTCTTTGATAAACTTCTTTTTCCTGTGGCCTTAGATACCTTGAAGTTATTGTGTTAGAATTTTTAATATAATCTTCTTTGTCGCCACTATATACAAGATGACCACCCTTTAATCCGCTTTGAGGTCCAAGTTCAACTATGTGGTCTAGTTCCTTTATAATAGAAGGATCGTGTTCTACGACGATAACCTTGTTTCCGTTATCTCGTATCTTATAGATCATACCAAGTAGTCTATCTACATCCCTCGGATGAAGACCTATGCTAGGCTCATCAAGAACATATATGGTGTCCACCAAAGAAGAACCAAGTTGATTAGATAGATTTATCCTTTGAGCTTCTCCGTTTGAAAGTGTTTTGGCTTGTCTGCTCAGAGTAAGATATGAAAGACCTATCTCGTTAACAAAAGAGGTTCTTTGAAGTAATTGTTTCATTATCTCTCTTGTTATGTTTTTTTCATATTCACTAAGCTCTATATTAGCCAGCCATTTATAGAGCTCTAAAATGCTCATGTTGCTAACTTCAGCTATGTTCTTGTTCATTATCCTAACACTAAGGGCAGAATTGTTAAGTCTAGCTCCTTGGCAGGAAAGACATGTGTATGAACTTTTATATCGACTCAAAAGGACCCTTACATATACCTTGTATTTTTTCTTCTCAAGATGTTCAAATACATAATTCAAGCCGGGGAATCTTTCTTTCCCTTTTCCACCACCTTCGTAAATATGTTTTTTATCTTTTAGACTAAGTTGACTGAATTTTTTATTAACATCAACGTTCTTTGATCTAAGGAAGTTCACCATTTTATGAAAATGATGCCTAACACTTGGTTTATTAAAAAGTTCTATTGCCCCGCCGAGTATGCTCTTTTCTGGATCTGGGACTAATTTATTCTCGTCTATTTTAAGTATGTTACCAAAACCATTACATTCAGGACAAGCGCCTATTGGACTATCAAAAGAAAAAAGTCTTGGGTCTATATCTGGAAATTCTTTGTTACAGGAAACGCAAATATTATCCATATTGAATCTTTTTATATTGTTTAAGTCTACAAGATTAACATAAACACTTCTGTGCCCCAAAAAAGCAGAACGTTCTATTGATTCCCATATTCTGTTATTCTCTTCGTTTGATATTACGAACCTGTCATAAACAACAAAAAAATCCTTTGGTAATTCCACCTCTGTTTCACTAAGGTCGTACATTGTTCCATCAAAGAACACCCTCATAAAACCAGCCATCAAAAGTTCCTGTTTTGTCCCATTGAAAGAGAACATCACATAAACCCTTTGACCAGAGTAAGATAACAATAATTCTTTTACTACAGCCTCTATTGAATATCTTTTAACCTCTATATTACAATCTGGACAATATGTTTTACCAACCTTTGAATAAAGCATCCTTAAATAATCATAAATCTCTGTTATAGTACCCACCGTTCCTCTAGAACCTTTTATCTTATTCCTTTGCTCAACTGCTACTGTTGGAGAAATATTGTCTATGTAAGAGACATTTGGTTTGTCTATTCTTTCCAGAAACTGCCTTACATAAGAAGACAGGGATTCTATGTATCTTCTTTGTCCTTCTGCATAAATAGTGTCAAAAGCAAGAGACGATTTGCCCGAACCGGATAAACCAGTTATAAAAAACTAAAGAAGATTTACCAGACCCACTTGGACCAACTACGGCAGTTACTTTTGAATCAGGTATAACTACGTCTATATTCTTAAGATTATTCTGCTTGGCACCTTTTATAATAAGATCTGGCATAAAATATTTTTAATAATTTTCCCTAAAAAATCTTGTGTCGTCTGCGTCCTCTGGTTTGTATTCACCCTCTACTTTTGTAGGCTCTGTCCCTTCTTTAAAAGGAAGATATAGTATTTTCTTAGAGCGCATAGAAGCCACCCTTCCACTATTACCATCCACTTT
>JAKIZQ010000075.1 GCA_022707945.1 Bdellovibrionales bacterium | reverse complement strand
AAGCTAATGGATGAAATAGATGGAACTAAATCAAAAAAAGAGAAAGTAGAGTTTAATATAGACGATATTAAGGATAAATATAAGGGTGACGTTGAAAGCATTTCAGAGAATTATAAAGAAGGTTATTATACAAATAAAGAAGGGGATCTTTTAGCTGTTTCTATAGTACCTTTTGGATCTAGCCTTTCATTTAAAAAAGCAAAACAAATAAATAACACAGTAGAAAAAATAATAAAGAACATGAACCCTTCTTCTTACTCAAAAGACATGAAGGTTGGTCTTGCTGGTAGTATGAGAAGCAGGATGGAAGAAAATGAATCAATTAAGCACGACATAGTCTCTACTGCGCTTTTAGTCTTTATATTAGTCTCGCTCAGCATCTATATCTTTGTCCCCAGCTTTTCTGCGATAGGCATGCTTATCTTAAATCTTTGTGCCTCTGTTGCTGTTACCATGGCCATAACTTATTTCTATATAGGAAGTTTGAACACTCAAACAGCCTTTATGACCTCGTTGATAGTTGGTACTGGTGTGAACTATGGGATCATCTATATTTCAAGGTATCTTGAAGAAATAGCAAAAGGATTTAATTCAGTTAAAGCAAATATAATAACTCTTCAGAATGTGTATTTGCCCACCTTGCTTGCTTCTGGTACTACGCTGGTAGCTTTTTTAAGTTTATTCATAGCTAGTAATAGGGGATTTAATCAGTTCGGGTTCATAGGTTCAGTTGGTATTCTCATAACATGGTTGTTTACGATGCTTTTGTTGCCTTTATTTATATTGGTCACAGACAAGATAAAATTCCTCAAGCTCAAGAAAAAAAGGTTTGATGTTAACCCATACGTATATAAAGGGGTAATGTGGGTAATAGATAAGAAAAGGTTCGTGTTAATATCTGCGTTACTTATAATGTTAACTGGCGTTATCTCTTTTAGTTTTTATGCTCCAAATTCTCTGGAATATAATTTTAATAATTTAAAAAACAAAACTTCTGATACCAATGTTTGGAAAGAAAAATTAGACAAAGTATTTGAAACACAAAGTTTGTCACCGACGGTTGTTCTTACTGACTCTATAGAAGATTCAAGATTGTTTTGTGACACACTTATGAACAAGAAAGACCAGAGCAAAGATGGCTCCATGAGGACAATTAAAAAATGTTACGAGATAAGTAGTTTTATACCAAAAGATCAGGAAGAAAAACTCCCATCCATAGCCAAGATAAAAAGTTTGTTATATGATAATTCTATAAAATGGCTTAACGACGAAGATTATGAAAGAGTTTTGGATATGAGAAGCAAAATGCCAACCAGAACTCTTACAATTGAAGACATCCCTTTAGATATAAAAAAGAATTTTACAGAAGTAGATGGCACAGTTGGTACCATTGCTTATGTTGAACAGGACGATAATTATTCACTTTCATTAAGGGACAACCTTCTTGATTATGCTAATAGCATAAAAAAAGTACATCTGCCTAATAACAAGATAATAGAAACATCTGGAGAATGGATAATATTCTCTGATCTTTTAGAGGGAGTAAAAAAAGATATTCCAATAGTGTCTTTGCTTTCTTTCGTTATGGTGTTCTTGGTAGTTATATTTTTAATGGGGTCTTTAAGAGCATCCTTGGTCGTTATTTCTTGTCTTATGTTTGGTCTTTTAACAATGTTGGCTGTAATAGCAATATTTGGGATAAAAATAAATTTCTTCAATTTTATAGCAATACCGTTAACGATGGGTGTGGCTGTAGACTATCCTCTTAATGTTTATTCAAGATATTTAATAGATAAGAAAAAAGATTTTAAAACAACAATAATGAACACAGGCTCTGCTGTTTTGGCCTGTTGTTTAACCACACTTGTTTCTTATCTGATACTACTTGCCGCGAACAGCAGGGCACTGGCTTCTTTTGGTAAACTTGGTTTTATAGGCGAACTTGCTTGTATATCTGGGGCGTTGTTCTTGGTACCAACATTTCACCATTTGATAGGTAAAAAATGAAAAAACCTTGTGTATTGATGATATTGGATGGCTGGGGATATAGCGATAATAAAAATCATAACGCTATATATACTGCAAAAACTCCGAACCTTGATTCTATTGTTTCAGAATATCCAAACTCTTTCCTCAAATGTAGCGGACTTGATGTTGGATTGCCAAAAGGGCTAATGGGTAATTCAGAGGTTGGGCATCTTAATATTGGTGCAGGCAGGATCGTTTATCAAGATCTTACGAGGATAGATAAAGCAATAGAGGATGGAGAGTTTTTCTTAAACAAAGAAATAATTAAGGCATATGATCTAGCTATAGCGAATAATTCAAAAATACATTTAATGGGTCTTCTTTCTGACGGTGGGGTTCATTCACACATAGATCATATTGAAGCTTTTTTAAAACTGGCAAAAGAAAAGAATGTTAAAGATCTTGTTGTGCATCCTTTTTTTGATGGCAGGGATACAGCGCCTAAAATAGGGCACACATATTTAATTAGACTAATAGAAATGTTCAAAAAACATGGTCTTGGTGCTATTGGATCTATGTCTGGAAGATATTATGCAATGGATAGAGATAAAAGGTGGGAAAGACTTCAAAGGGCTTATGATGCAATGATCAAAGGCATCCCATTTATCAACAAAGATCCTGTAGAATACATTAAAGAAAGTCATAAAAAAGATATCGGCGATGAATTCATAGAGCCTGCGTGTTTTGATAAAAATTCCATTATTAAAGATGGCGACGTTGTTATTTTCTTTAATTTTAGGTCTGATAGAGCAAGAGAAATAAGCAGAGCCTTGATGGACAAAGAATTAAAAGAGCTTAACAGAGACGTTTTCCCAAAAATACGTCATTTTTTGTGTATGACAGAGTATGATGCTAATTTTGTTCTTCCAGTTGCTTTTCCAAAACAGAATTTAAAGAACATAATGGGAGAAATTATATCAAAACAAGGTTTAAAACAGCTTCGTATAGCAGAAACAGAGAAATACGCGCATGTGACTTTCTTTTTTAATGGAGGGGTGGAAACACCATTTGTTGGAGAAGACAGGATACTTGTTGATTCACCAAAAGATGTTGCAACATATGACCTAAGACCAGAGATGAGCGCATATAAGGTTACAGAAAAATTATTGAAGGAGCTGGATAAAGACGTCTATGATCTTATCGTAGTTAATTATGCTAATTGCGATATGGTTGGTCACACTGGTGTTTTTGATGCTGCCGTTAAGGCTGTAGAAACTGTTGATGAGTGTGCTTCTATAATTATAAAAAAAGTTTTTGAAAAGAACGGGACAGTTTTTTTAACAGCCGATCACGGTAATGCAGAAAAAATGCAAGATAATGGTCAGGCACATACGGCTCACACAACCAATGATGTCCGGTTTATAGTGATAGACAAGAATATAAATAAGGACAAAATAAGTTTAGATAATGGCCGTCTCGCAGATATTATGCCAAGCATACTTGACTGGATGAATATAAGAATACCAGATGAAGTTTCGGGTAAAAGCCTTATAATAAAAAGTTAAGAGGTGTTTTGTGGAAGGAAGAAGAAAACGTTTTGTGGACAACACTGTGTTGATGTTTCCTAATCTTTTTACGACTGGTAATTTGTTTTGCGGTTTTTATTCAATAGTAAGCAGTCTTAGAGGAGATTATTTAATAGCCTCTTATTTGATACTTGCTGCAGCTCTTTTTGACCTTGTAGATGGAAGAGTGGCAAGGTGGACTAATGGTGGTACAGATTTTGGCAGAGAGTATGATTCTTTATCAGACATCGTTTCTTTTGGTGTTGCACCAGCGATACTTTCTTATCTTTATTGTTTGTCGAATATACCAAGAATAGGATGGATAGTGCCTTTTCTTTATGTAGCATGCGGTGCACTTAGGCTTGCCAAGTTTAATGTGAGTTATAGGTCTTCTGATCCAAGATATTTTTGTGGACTCCCTATACCTGTATCAGCAGCAACAGTAGCGTCTGGCTTTTTGTTCTTTGTAGAGGTTGGCGATATTAAACATCGTCCACATTATTTTATAGCTATACTTATAGTTACAGCTATCTTAATGGTTAGTTCAGTAAGATATAAAAGTTATAAAAAACCAGAAAGAAGTTTAAAAAATCAATTCTATACCAATATGGTCTTATTCCTTTTGGTATTAGTAACAGCGGCTATAAATCCACATATAGTTATTTTCTCTCTTTGTGTACTTTATATTTTCCAAGGTTTATTGTTTGAGGCTTATCTAAGGGTGTTATCCGTTTTTGGCAGAAATGGAGACTAACTATAAATTAACGATATCGTATGATGGTACAGGCTATGTTGGCTGGCAAACCCAACCAGGCAAACCAACCATACAGGGTGTTATAGAAAACCTTTTATTTAAAGTCTTTGGTGAGCATATAACTTTAAGGTATCCAAGCAGAACCGATGCTGGAGTACATGCGTATGGTCAGGTGGCAAGCTTTAAGTGTGAATCTGAATATAGTGCAGAAAGAATGCAAAAAATATTAAACACACAGCTGCCGCCAGATATAAGTATTCTTGATGTTAAGGTCGTTGGCCCAGAGTTTGATGCGAGGAAGGCTTTAAGGAAGAAATACACGTATCGTATAAGCAATGCTCCAATAAGGAGCCCTTTTTATATTAACAGAGTTTGGTGGCTTAAATATAGTCTTAATAAAAACAACATGTTAGAAGCCCTAAAACTTTTTATGGGTGAAAAGGATTTTAAAGCCTTTATGGGCTCAGGAACTGAAGTAAAAACGACGATAAGGAATATATACGCCATAGACATAAAACAAGATGGCCACGAAATGAACATAAGTTTTACCGGCAATGGCTTTTTAAAACACATGATAAGAAACATTGTTGGCACAGTGGTAGAAGTAGGCATTGGCAGATATGGCGTACAGGATGTTGTGAATATGTTGGAATCAAAAGATAGACGCAAGGCAGGCATAACAGCTCCAGCGTATGCATTGTATCTTGAAGAGATCTTTTATGATGAAAGAGAATAAAAAAGATTTTTTTAGACGTAATTGGGTTGAATGCATAATCCTATCAACCCTTATACATTTAATATTATTGTATCTGTTTATTGGGGATTTTTTGTTGGTGAAATATTTGCCAGAGAAATTAAAAGCACCAATGGATGTTTATGTCGTTGATGCAGATCAAATAAGAAGGCAGATAGTTTCCATAGATGATGAAAAAGGGGATGAAGAAGCAAACCCTAATGCTCGTTTTTTGAGCAAGGTGAACAAAAGGGTTGATATAGAAACTCGTGCAAGTTCTTGGGGAAAACCAAAGAACAGGATGAGTGGAGTCCAAACTATATTAGAGCAAGATCTAGACGAGGCGATAAGCTCATACATTAAAGGACGT
>JAKIZQ010000074.1:2888-5426 GCA_022707945.1 Bdellovibrionales bacterium | reverse complement strand
TTCCACTAAAGATTTTCCTGTATTGAAGCCTTGAGCAGCAACAAAAGTATTCGCCATGCCACCACCAATGATCAAAGTGTCAACTTTTTCTAATAAGTTGGAGATAACACCAATTTTATCAGAAACTTTAGCTCCACCAAGTATCGCTACAAAAGGTTTCTTAGGGTTATTAAGAACTAGGTCAAGATTTTCCACTTCTTTTTGCATCAAAAAACCCATTCCCTTATCTTTTACGAACTCAGCTATACCCGCTGTAGAAGCATGTGCACGATGTGCCGTACCAAAGGCATCATTTATATAAACATCACAAAGTTTAGATAGTTCTAGTGCAAAATTCTTATCATTCTCTTCTTCTTCTTTATAGAACCTTAAGTTCTCTAATAAAGCAACAGAACCAGGCCTCATGTTCTCTATGACGGCCCACACACCTTCTCCAATACAATCATGTGCGAATATAACATCTTTGTTCAAGAGCTCTGCAAGTTTTTCCCCAACAGCCTGTAAGCTGTACTTTGGGTCTTTTTTCCCATCAGGGCGACCAAGATGGCTCATGAGTATTACCTTTGCTTCTTGTGAGATCGCATACTCTATTGTAGGGAGTTCTGCACGTATTCTGTTATCGTCGCTAACTGAACCGTCCTTCATTGGACAATTAAAGTCAACGCGGATAAGAACCTTTTTATTCTTTATATTTATATCCTTGATACTTCTTATTTTAGACATTCAAAAAAACTCCTTATATTTAAAGTCTCTTACCAACGAACTCTGCAAGTTCTGCTAATCTTTTTGAGTAACCAGCCTCGTTGTCGTACCAAGCAAGAACTTTTATATTGGTCCCATCTATTACATTGGTCATTTGCGCATCAAAAGTAGATGAAACTTGGGAACCATTAAAATCTACAGAAACCAATGGTTCTTCTGTATACTCAAGAACACCCTTAAGACTTGTTTCTGCGGCCTTCTTAACAGCGGCATTAATTTCTTCCTTAGTTGTTGCTTTTTCTACATTAACAGTAAGGTCAACGACAGAAACGTTCGGAGTTGGGACTCTCATAGCGTAACCATCAAGCTTACCTTTAAGCTCTGGCAACACCAACCCAACTGCTTTTGCAGCACCTGTTGTTGTAGGTATCATAGATACCGCCGCAGCTCTTGCTCTTCTTAGGTCTGAATGTGGAAGGTCCAACACTTTTTGGTCATTAGTGTATGAATGTATAGTTGTCATAAAACCATTCTTTATTTTGAAGTTATCGTTCAAAACCTTTGCAACTGGTGCCAAACAATTGGTTGTACAACTAGCATTAGATATTATGTGATGTTTTGAAGGATCATAAGACTCATGGTTAACACCTATTACTACTGTAAGATCAGCGTCTTTAAGTGGGGCAGAATAAAGCACTTTTTTAGCACCACTCTTTATGTGATTAGAAACTGTTTCTTTATCCTTTAGTTTACCTGTGCACTCAAGAACTACGTCAACACCAAGAGCTTTCCAAGGTAATTTTGAAGGATCTTTCTCGCTAATTACTTTTATTTTCTTACCATCAACACTTATATAATCATCACCATGCTCTATCTTCTTATTATATCTTCCATGAACAGAGTCATATTTAAAAAGATGAGCCAAGGTCTTTGTGTCTGTAAGATCATTTATTGCTACTAGTTCAACGTTGCTGTTACCCATCAAGAACCGCGCTGTTATCCTTCCTATCCTACCAAATCCATTTATAGCTAATTTAACTGCCATTACACTCCCCCTCCATATTTTTTATTTTTATTGCAGTGTCAAAAACCAGAACAAAAAGACCATGTCTATATTAATAAGTCAAGCATAGCTATAAATCATTTACACAAATCCCAAGTGATGATAAATCACTCGGCATGCATTTGTTTTCAACGCTTCCGGGGGAGCTGATAAGTATTTTTAGGGGTATCGGCACTTCAGCAGACGCCGTTAATGCCAAGGCCTATATAATAGGGGCATACCCACGCTCTATTATAAATAGAGAGGACTGTTCAGACATAGAAGTGTCTGTTACAGGTGACATAAATAACGTCGTAGACCACTTTTTACACAACTATTCCCTAATTAAAAGTAAAGACCTAAAACATGAAGGCAGATATGTTTTTGTGCCATCCCCATACAACGAGGGTGACTTTATTCGTGTAGCAAGGGCAAGAAAAGACCACCACGGAGGAGCCGGCAACATAGAAAGTGAGATGTACTGCAGGGGATTTTCGCTTGATGCTTTGGCAATATCTATAAATTCCGCGGACTTCGGAGAAGTGCTAGATAACACAGGGGCCATAGAAGACATAAACTCAAGAGTGCTAAGGATGTTAAACAGGGAGCTTTTTAAAATAGATCCCTCTTTCATATATAAAGCCATTTATTACACAGCACGTTATGAGCTTTCTATAGAACCAATTACAAAAGACCTTTTAAAAGAAGCTGTAAAATTAAAGTTCCTTAATTGTTTAACTGCTCAACAAAAAAAGTTTGAGCTTTCAAGAATAAGACGTGGAAAGAATAAAACA
>JAKIZQ010000074.1:0-2785 GCA_022707945.1 Bdellovibrionales bacterium | reverse complement strand
AGTGGAGGAGTGAGCAACTTGCAGGATACAATACAAAGAATAGCGTTGTACGCATTACCTTTCCTCTTCAGCTTGTGTTTTCATGAGTATGCTCATGCTTGGACAGCCAATAAACTTGGTGATAAAACAGCAAAGTACAGTGGAAGACTCACGCTTAATCCATGGGCACATATAGATATAGTTTGGACCATAATTATACCTGCCATAACCCTTATAGTTGGTGGCATATATTTTGGTTCTGCAAAGCCAGTACCTGTTGACCCAAGGAATTTTAAGGATCCAGAAAAGGGAATGGCACTTGTTGCCTTTGCGGGACCTTTTTCCAATATAATACTAGGCAGTATATTTGCATTAATGTTCGTTGCACTAAAACTTTTTGGCCCTGTAGAACACAGCCTTTTTGGCCCTATAGCCATGATGTTAGAAGCTGGGGTTATTATAAACTTCTTTTTAGCTTTCTTTAATTTATTACCTGTACCACCTTTGGATGGGTCAAGAGTGGTTCGCTTGCTACTTTCTTATAAACAAGCCGCCTATTACGAAATGATGACACCTTATAGTTTTATATTTATAATAGTGCTTTGGTATCTTGGTATTTTGCAGTATATAGTCGGGGCTCCGGCTTTCTTCTTTTATAGGGAGTCGATGTTCGTATCTTATCATTTGTTGGCGGGGTTATTATAGTGTTTGACTTAACTAAAGAAGATTACATAGTTAAACTTCAGGCCTTCGAAGGTCCTTTAGATCTTTTGCTCCACCTCATAAAAAAGAACGAAGTCAACATTTATGATATCCCTATAGCAAAAATAACAGAGGAATACATTCAAGCAATAGAAGCCATGAGAGAAATGAATCTTGACGTTGCTGGAGAGTTCCTTGTGATGGCCGCAACATTAATATACATAAAATCAAGAATGCTACTACCCGTTTACAAAGGAGAAGACGACGCAGATTCTAACGAGGCTGTAGAAGATCCAAGAGAAGAACTTGTCAGACTCCTTCTTGAATACCAAAAATATCAGGAAGCCGGTAAAAAACTTGGAGAAAGACCACTGCTTGGAAGAGATGTCTTTAAACATCCAAAATATGAGATACAGCAAGATGATAGACCTATTAAGAACATGGAAGTTTTCCAGCTCATAATGGCATATCAGAACATCGTAAATAGGTACAAAAGCCAGTTCAGCACCCACGACGTAGAAACCCCAGAGAAAAGTTTACAAGAAAAACTAGTACAGTTAACAGAACTTTATCCAGAGGGTTTTCTCAATCTAAGTTTAGATGAAGTGCTTGAAAAACCTGTAACAAGAAATGAGATAGTAGTAACCTTCCTGTGTATCCTTGAACTTGCGAAATTGGGTTTTTTGAAAGTGGTACAGATAAATTCAATAGGAGACGTACTATTGACCACAGTAAAACCCTTGTCATTTATAGATAGGGACCTTATAAGCAAAGATGCATTATTTAACGAAACGAGGTAAGATCTAAACTATGGAAAAAGAAAGAGTAAAAGGGATACTTGAATCAATACTTTTTGCATCAGAAAAACCTCTGTCGACAGAAAGACTGACAGTGATCTTTGAAGATGCATATACTAAAGAAGAAGTACAATCTGTATTAGAAGAGCTCAGCCAAGAGCTATCATCTACAGAAAACCGAGGTTTTAAACTAGAACAAGTCGCTGGCGGCTGGCAGTTCAGGACCAAGGACGAGAATAATTCTTGGGTAAAAAAACTGGAAAGTATTCGTCCAATAAGGATATCCCCTACCGCATTAGAAGTGCTTGCTATAATAGCTTATAAACAACCAATTACGAAGGCAGAAACAGACAAAATACGTGGAGTGGATTCAACACATATCTTTAAGACCTTAATGGACAAGAACCTAGTTAGGATCTGTGGAAGGTCTGATCTTCCCGGAAAACCCCTGCTCTATTCAACCACACCAGAGTTTTTGGAAGTCTTTGGTCTTAACGAAATAAGAGAGCTACCATCAATAACCGAAATAGAAGAAATGGTATCAAGGTCGTTCGGGGACAGCGGTGATTATGGAACAGAACTCAATGAATCACTACGAATGATCGTAGATGAAAAGAGCAACATAGAGATAGTTGATGATCCAGAATTGGATGCAGAAACGACTATACAAGAAATGAAGGAGCTAGGCAGAGAATTAAGGGTTGATATAGACCTTGTACAAGAAAAGGTAGATATAATCTTTGAGGACGCCTGTAGGAAATATGCAACACAAAGACAAAAAAATTACGAAGAGCCAATCAACAGGGACTGAAAGACTACAAAAGATAATAGCATCCACGGGTTTTTGTTCCAGAAGAAAGGCAGAAGAACTTATCCTTGATGGTAAGGTCAGCGTTAATGGCAAGATCATAAAAGAACTAGGTTCTAAAGCAGACCCATACAACGATAGTATAAAAGTAAATGGAAAACAGTTAATACTCTCCAAAGTAGAAAGGTATAGATACTTTGTATTGAACAAACCGGCTGGTTATATTACCTCGCTGAGTGATCCTCAAGGAAGACCAATAGTAATGGACCTTCTACCAAGGAATATTAAAAGATTACTTCCTGTTGGAAGACTTGACTATAACACAGAAGGCATTCTTTTGTTCACCAACGACGGAGAAGCACTACACAGATTAACACATCCAAAGTTTGGAGTAAAAAGAACATACCTTGTTAGAACCAAAGGTGGCATTCCACAAGAAAAGCTTGATAAGGTTCAAAGAAGTGGGGTCTATGTTCAAGGGGCTCTTGTAAAGGATATA
>JAKIZQ010000073.1:5183-5475 GCA_022707945.1 Bdellovibrionales bacterium | reverse complement strand
GAACATGGCTGTTTACATGGCAACTCTTCAGCCCGGCGATGCTGTTCTTGGTATGAACCTTAGTCATGGTGGACATCTTACTCACGGAAGCCCAGTGAACTTTTCTGGGTTCCTCTATAAAGTATATCCTTATGGAGTTAAGCAAGACGACCAAACAATAGATTTTGATATGGTGAGGGACCTTGCCATAGAACATAAACCAAAATTGATCATAGCTGGTGCAAGTGCGTATCCAAGAATAATAGATTTTAAAAAATTCAGGGCAATAGCAGATGAAGTTGGTGCAAAGGTC
>JAKIZQ010000073.1:0-5173 GCA_022707945.1 Bdellovibrionales bacterium | reverse complement strand
TGGCACACATAGCTGGGCTTGTTGCGACAGGACTGCATCCAAACCCAGTAATAGACGCTGAATTTGTTACAAGTACTACACACAAAACATTACGTGGACCAAGAGGCGGTTTAATACTTGCTAAAGAAGAATATGGTAAAGCTATAAACAGCAAAATATTCCCCGGTATACAAGGCGGTCCATTAATGCATGTAATAGCGGCAAAAGCAGTTGCTTTTAAAGAAGCTATGAGTCCACAGTTCAAAACATATCAGGAACAAGTGGTTAAGAATGCAAAAGCTTTGGCGAAGGCTTTAATGGATGAAGGTATAAAACTTGTTAGTGGCGGTACAGATAATCACCTTATGTTGATAGATCTTAGCGGCACAGAAATAACAGGAAAAGAGGCAGAGGCAGCTCTTGGAATGGCAGAGATAACAGTTAACAAGAACACAGTCCCATTCGAAACGCGTTCTCCTTTCATCACAAGTGGTGTAAGAGTAGGAACCCCTGCTGTAACTACAAGAGGCATGAAAGAAAAAGAAATGCAATTAATAGGTAAAATGATAGCTAACGTAATACATAACGTTAATGATCAAACAGTAATATCTAATACAAAAAAACAAGTGGTAGAGCTTTGTAAGGCGTTCCCTCTTTATAAAGGAGTTATTTTTTGAAAAGAAGGGACAGCAGAGAACTTGCATTAAAACTACTTTATTCTGTTGAATTAAGTGATTTAGACCAAATAGACGCAACAGAAAGATATGCTAGTTTTCAAAAAGGTCTTGATCCAGAAGTCTATGAGTATGCAGTTAAACTACTTAATTGGACGTTAGCCTCATATAAAGAAATACAACAACAGTTAAAACCGCTTATTAAGAACTGGTCAATGGAAAGACTTGGTAAAATAGACAAGGCTTTAATCTATATGGCTTGTGCAGAAATAGGCTGGGGCAAACAACCAGCGGCCGTTGTAATAAATGAAGTACTTGAGCTTGCCAAAAAATATGGTGATAAGGATTCAGCAGGTTTTATTAATGGTGTTGTAGACGCTTGGGTAAAAATGAGGTAAAAAGTAGTTATGGGTTCTAGTATAAAAAGAGAAGTCTTTGTTGTTGATGAAGGATTCCAATTAAAATATTCAATATTGCTTGCCACTACAGGACTACTGGTTAGTTTTTTAGTGGGCTACGTTTTCTATAGTTATGTTAATGCTCATGACAGTGCTCTTTTAGTTGCTGGTCTTAACCAAAGTAAAGAGGCTGTTCTTTTCCTTGAGCGTCAAAGAAAACTTTTAATGATAAAAATAGCCGCTGTTGGCGTTACAATAACGTTCTTTATGTTCTTGGTGGGCCTTGTATTTTCTAGTCGTGTTTCTGGAGCCGTTTTCTCTATAAGAAGAAGCATAGACAGCATTCACACCTCTGGCGACCTGTCTGTAAGGTTCAGGGTCAGAAAAAAAGACGAGCTAAAGGAATTAGTAGGTGATCTTAATAAACTAATGAATAAGTTGGATGCAAAGTATGGTGAAGGCTCAGTTTCAAAAAAAGATAACGATTAATGTTCTCTTGATAGCTCTTGTACTATCATTTGTAGCTATATTTGTATTTGATCGTCCAACAAAAGAACTTGGTTTTTCTCCTATAGGGAGTTCTTTGGACATAAAGGACCTTGATATCAGCCTTAAAGCATTACAAGAATACAACACACCAAAAGGGAAGTTCTTTTATGAGTTGTCTGAACTTTTGAAAGGAAGATATGATTCTCCAATTTACTCTATTCATAGATACAACATGGAATCAAAAATGTTCCTTTTGCTGATGCCATTTATCTTTATTATATTGGCTCTTGCAATATATAGGACCAAACCAAAGACATTTATCGTCGTAGTTATAGTTTATTCTATATTCTCTATGATCCCTTTATTCATGTTGTGAGAATATGATAGATCATATACCTGTTCTAAAAAAAGAATGCATAGAAAATCTTAATATAAAGAATGGTGGAGTTTATGTAGACTGTACTGCAGGTAGAGGTGGGCATTTACAAGCTATCTTAGAGGCTGGGAAAGAACTTTTTGTAATAGGTATAGATAAAGATCCTTTTAATGCAAAATATCTTGAAGAACTCTTTGATGGTTATTCAAATAATAGATCTACAGTTAAAATAGTTAATTCTGATTACAAGAGCCTTCCTGATATATTAGGCTTTTATGACATAAAGTCTTGTGATGGCATTTTAATGGATCTTGGTTTTTCTAGTATACATGTTGATGATGCAAGCAGGGGATTCAGTTTTTCAAAGAACGGACCTCTCGACATGAGGTATGACACCAAACAAGACCTTACAGCAGAGGATGTCGTCAACGACATTGATGTTAAAGAATTAGCACGAATAATAAATGAGTATGGCGAAGAAAGGAACTACAAAAGAATAGCCTATGCAATAGACAAAAAAAGAATTGAGACAAGGATACGAACAACAGGAGAGCTTTGTGATGTTATCTATTCTGTTCTTGGACAAAAAAGATATGGGATGGAAACAGACCCTGCTACAAAAACCTTTCAGGCATTAAGGATATATGTTAACAGCGAACTTGATTCGCTTAAGGAAGGGCTTGATAACGCAATTAAACTTTTAAAACCAAACGGAAGACTTTGTGTTATAAGTTTTCATAGTTTAGAAGACAGAATCGTCAAAAAATTGATAAAACAGGGACTTAATCCTTGCGTTTGTCCTAAAGGACTTGCACAATGTCTTTGTGGTAGAACTCCATACCTTAGATCTGTGGTAAAGAACTTCGTAGGTCCGAGTGAGGAAGAAACAAAATTGAACCCAAGGGCAAGAAGCGCAAAACTTAGAGTTGCAGAAAAACTATAAGGGGAACCTTAAATTGAAGCGACAAAGATATTATTTTTGGAGTTTGATCTTTGCAAGTCTCCTTGTTTATCTTTGGATAACATTAACCGTTATTACGTCAAGCTATAGCCATCAAGAAGTTGTTAACAACAAAAAAGAACTTATGCAGGAGAACAGAAGGCTTAGTATAGAGTATGCTAACCTTACCTCGCCGGCAAAAGTAGAGGAATACGCAAAAGAACATTTTGGGCTTGATCAACCAGCAGAAAAACAATTTAGATATATAAAGAGGTAATATGGAATTAAGCAGGAAAAGGATTTTGTTCGTATTCTCTATTCTTCTGCTAAGTTTTATAATATTTCTTTTTACAGCGATAAAATTACAGATCTTTCCAGACCAAAGGATAGTTGATCAGGCAAAAAAACAATATACAAGAAAAATAGAACTTGCTCCAAAAAGGGGTAATATACTAGACAGAAATGGTAATCCTTTGGCCGTTAGTGTAGATCTTGATTCTATTTTTGTTGATCCTTCTTTAATTCCTGTAGCAGAAAGGCCAGATCTTTCTAAAAAACTTAGTCAAGCACTTGGCCTTGAACAAGATGTTGTTCTTAAGAAAATGAATGAGCAGAAACGCTTTGTTTGGATAAAAAGGTTTCTTAGCTTTGATGAATCGGCAAATATACAAGAATTAGTTAAACACGAGGGTATAGATGTAATTAAAGAACCTAAAAGAGTTTATCCAAATGGGTATCTTGCTTCTCACGTGATAGGTTTTGTTAATAGGGATGCAGAAGGAAAAGACGGTGTTGAACGTTATTATGATGATTTCATAAAGAGCCAGAACGTTAGTGAAAAATACGAGAGAGATAGAAAGGGAAGGGTTATATATGTCGGTTCTAATGCGTTTATTTCTACCGACAATGGTAGAACAGTGTATCTTACGATAGATAGCAACATTCAATATCAAGTAGAAAGAGAACTAAAGAGAGTTGTAGAAGAAAAAGATGCTACAAGTGGAACTGTGATAGTTATGGACCCTCACAATGGAGATATTCTTGCTTTAGCTAATTATCCTACCTATGACCCTAATGATCTTAGCAAGACTAATAATTTTGATATGAGGAATAGAGCCGTTACAGACGTATTTGAGCCTGGTTCTATTTTTAAAATAGTTACAGTTGGTATAGCTCTTATAAATAAGGTTATGAGCCTTAAAGATACACTTTGGGGGGAGAATGGTAAATTTGTCGTCGTATCTGGTAGGAAACCAATAATTATAAAAGAATCAAAGAACCATGATTATGGTTTTATGGATCTAAAAAAACTTATATCTGTGTCGAGCAATATAGGATCTGCTAAATTATCCTTGATGATAGGTAAGGACAAGTTCGAGAAAGGAATAAACAAATTTGGTTTTGGCAAGAGAACAGAAATAGATCTGCCGGGTGAAGTGAGTGGTCTTTATCCAAAGAGAGTTGGCAAGGTTGAGTTGGCAAACATGGGATTTGGTCAGGGTATATCTGTTACACCTATGCAGATGGTAAAATCTTATGCAGTAATAGCTAATGGTGGCTATGACGTTATTCCACATGTTGTTGATAATATAAAAGATGAAAAAGGGAAAACCATCTACGAATATGATTATGAAAAAGAAGATAAAGTTGTCCCTACAGATATAACAAAAGAATTAACATCTATGTTAAGGTCTGTCGTAGAGGAGGGTACTGGAACAAGCACCAATATACAGGGCTTTGAGATAGTTGGTAAAACTGGTACGGCACAAAAACCTGTTAGAGGTGGTTATTCTGCAGACAAGTATGCAAGCTCATTCTCTGGTTTTTTCCCAGCCTCTAATCCAAAGTATGCGATGTTGGTTATAATTGATGAGCCTAAGAAAGGTTCATATTATGGAGGCTCAGTGGCAGGACCTTTATTTAGGAATATAGCCAACATAATCGTACAAGGAACAGATACTCAAATACCTCTTGGTGATAAAAAAGAAGAAAAGAAAAAACATGTTGAAGAAGAATATAAGGAACAAACATATAGTGAAAAAGATATTGTAGTCGAAAAAGGGAATGTGCCAGACCTTAAAGGTAGATCCCTTAGAAATGCTTTGAGGATGATCTCTGCTGATTTTAAAGAAGTTAAGGTAAATGGTAATGGAAGGGTAGTAAGACAAGAACCTCAGTCTGGGCCAAAACCAGAGGGGCTAGACACCATAACCCTTTGGTTAGAATAAAAAAGCTAAAATAAGAGTAGAATCTTTTAATTAAAATTTATAGAATCAGGGACATGTTCAAAGTTAAAGAACTAATAGAATTATTTGGC
>JAKIZQ010000072.1 GCA_022707945.1 Bdellovibrionales bacterium | reverse complement strand
TCTAGGATGTTGCATTTCATAACAGAGATATTCGGAAAGGATTGTTTGTTTGGTTCTACTCTACTAAGTGTATTTGTTTCTGAAATACAGAATGAGTTACTTAGTAAAGGTATTAATGTAACAAAAAAAGGTGATGATCTTTTTATAAAGGACGGCAAACTTTCTATAGCAATAGCTACGGCAACTCCAGTTTCTACTCTTATGCATATTGGTATTAATGTCACAACAAAAGGGACTCCTGTAAAAACAGCTTCGTTAGAGGAACATAAAATAGATCCAATTCAATTTTCTTCGTCGGTGCTTGAAAGGTTCAATAAGGAATATAGTAGGATAATACTTGCCGCGTGCAAAGTTGTACCTAGGGGGAAGGTATGAAAAGAAAAACGTTCGTTCTGGATACCAATGTTCTGTTGTTCGATCCTCTTGCAATGCTCAAGTTTGGGGCAAACGACATCGTTATCCCAATAACTGTAATAGAGGAAATAGATAAATTCAAAAAAGACCTTACGGAAAACGGAAGAAATGCCAGGCAGATCTCTCGTTTTATCGACGAGATGAGAAGCAAGGGCAATCTTATGGAAGGTGTTTCTTTAGATAATAAAGGGACCCTTTATATAGATATTCCAGACGACAAGAACGTTGGTCTACCAGCAGTGTTCGATAACAACAAGGCTGACAATGCTATTCTGTCAACAGCAATGAAACACAAAAAAATAGATAGCAGAAGGACTGTAATCTTTGTAACTAAAGATACAAATTTAAGAATAAAAGCAGATCTTTTGGGTCTTAAAGCCGTGGATTATGAACCTGGAGATCAAAAAGTAGACGAGCTATATTCTGGTATTCGTTACATAGAATGCATGAAAAAAGATATCGATACTTTTTATAAGGAAAAGAAAATAGATCTTGATGGGCTTAAGAATACAGCAGGCCTCCTGCCTAATGAATACATAATATTAAGAGATGTTGCAGACAGGTCACACACGGCATTGGGTAGATATGATCTCAATACAGCGATGATAGTTCCTTTATTTAGGGGAGCTTTAGAAGGTGTGTGGGGAATTACTCCAAAGAACGTAGAACAGATATTTGCATTGGACATGTTGCTTAACGACGACATAAGACTAGTGAGTATTATAGGTAAAGCTGGTACTGGTAAGACATTATTGGCTCTTGCGGCTGGTCTTTCAATGACGATAGATGATGGAACTTATACGAGACTCTTGGTGTCTAGACCCGTGTTTCCTCTTGGGAAAGATATAGGTTATCTTCCTGGAGATATAGAGGAAAAACTTAATCCGTGGATGGCACCGATATTTGATAATCTTGAATATATATTAGGTTCTGGTGAATCTAATGCACAGGGTGGCAAAAAAAGACCCGGTGGAGCAAGAAAGTGGCAGGAATTAATCAATCAGGGTATGTTGAACATAGAACCACTTACTTATATAAGGGGTAGAAGCATAGCTAATCAGTATCTTATAGTGGATGAAGCACAAAACCTTACTCCGCATGAAATAAAGACTATTCTTACAAGGGCTGGTAATTACACGAAAATAGTTCTGACTGGTGACTGTTTCCAAATAGATAACCCATATATTGATTCGTCTAGCAATGGTCTGAGTTATGTTGTAGAAAGGTTTAAGGACCAAAAGATAGCTGGGCACGTAACACTTGTTAAGGGCGAACGTTCTGAACTTGCGGAGCTTTCAGCTAATCTACTTTAAATTAGAGTGGAGGTATCGCATGTTTGGCCGTTTTGGTGTGAGTGATAGTCTTATAAATAGAAGAAGACATGCAAGAGCTCCTTTGAACTCAAAGGTTATTCTTGTATCTACTTCAGCTGATGGTGTTCCTAAGGTTTACTATGCAAGGGATGTGTCTGTATCTGGTCTTTTTATAGAGACTGTTGATTTTTTGAAGGTTGGCTCATCCGTTAGATGTCTATTTCCTGTTGTGGGTACAGATAAAACAGTACAGGCACGAGGAAAGGTAGTGAGAGTTGTTGAACCTGTTTCTGACGATGATTATGTTAGTCCGGGAATAGGAATAGAGTTTGAAGATACGCCTTTTGAAAGTTCCATATTGCTTGAGAACTATGTGGTTAACATAAAATATGTTTATGAAGAACTCTTGCTGTTAATAACAATGAAGAATCCAGACGTAGATAGGATAATGTATCTTGTTAAGAAGGCTAATATAGGTGAGTATAGGGACTTCTTTGATTTAAAAGAAAAAATAAAGAAAGTTTCATTTTCTTTAGGAATATTAAAGGACGGATTGAGTCTATAAAGGGGTTTAAGGTATGGGACACATAATAGTGAATGAAGCAGAACAGATAATGGATAAACAGATAAAGGTGCTTGATAAAGGGTTTGTCAGGCTCGTAGATTATTATGGCAATGATTCAAGAATAGTACAATCTGCAAGAGTATCTTATGGAGAAGGTACAAAGACCGTAAGAGAAGATAAGATGTTAATAGATTATCTTTGGATGAACGAACATACTTCACCTTTTGAACAGGTTGTTTTTACTTTTCATTGCAAGCTTCCAATATTCGTTGCAAGACAATGGATACGTCATAGAACAGCAAGGGTGAATGAAGTATCTGGAAGATATTCTGTGATGAAAGAGGAATTCTATTCTCCTTCAGAAGATATGATCTCTTTTCAGAGCAAAGACAATAAACAGGGTAGATCAACAGATGAAGTACCTGCTGAGCTAAAACAAAAGGTGCTTGATATAATAAAAGAGCTTAATGACGATTCCTATAGAAGTTATACAGAAATGGTAGAGAGTGGAATAGCTAGAGAACTGGCAAGGATATGTTTACCATTGAACCTTTATACAGAGTGGTATTGGCAAATAGACCTAAAGAACCTTTTGCATTTTTTGAGATTAAGATTAGATGATCATGCACAATATGAGATACGTGAATATGCAAAAGCTATGGCAGAGATAGTAAAGAAAGTTTGTCCATATACATGGGAGTCATTTGAGGAGCACACTCTTTATTCAACAAAATTATCTAGAACAGAATCAAATTTACTTAAAGAACTTTTTTCTGGTAAAGAGGTAGATAAGAATAAAAGTTGCTTTAAGTCACTAGCAAAGAAACTACCATTCGTAGTGGAAAAATAGAGACCTAAATAATGTATAGCCGTTTCATAGAGGCTGGGATACCATTAAATAGAATTGAACTTTCTTTGTCCGATTCTTCCTATAATTCTTTTATCTCTGCACTTGGTTCTTATAAGGATGGAGTTGATATAAATTCAACTTATCGTCCATATGATGTTGGGATAATAGGACCCGGTGATTTTGGTGTGGCCCTTTATGCTTCTTTAAGGCCAGAACTGAATATATTGTTTTACGACGTAGAACCTGTAAGGAATATCTTTAGCTCTGTTACCAGGATAAGCACCAACAGAAGTTTTGTTCATTATTTTGGGTCTAATGTTGATTTTACACATGAACTTAAGAAAGTATTAGAAGCCAGGTACATCATACTCAGTGTTCCTGCTAACGTTATTCCTTCTATGATAGACAAGATAAAGGAATGTATCCCTCATTCATATAAAGAAAAACAATATGTTCTTGTCTCTAAAGGGTTTATAGGAAAAGGGTATATACCTCACAGGTGGCTTGAAAAGAACGGGATATCTTTTGATAATATAATATGGGCTAGTGGTGGCAACGTCGCTAAAGAAGTGGTAGAAAAGAAAAGTTTTAAGATCTCTGTTGTCTCCATAAATAAAAATAAAAAAGCTAGACGTGAATTTGCTTCTTTTTTTAATAAAGAATATCTAGTTCCCCTGGAGTATAGTGGATCTGCTCTTCTCGCTTGTGAACTAGGAGGGATACTAAAAAATTATTATGCTGGTTTAGGAAGATATATACTTTCAAAATATGGGGAAGATGTTTTTAAAAAATACAAATATATGGCCAGGTCTGAATTTAGGAAATCCGTAAGGATGGTATCTAGTTCTCCTACAGTCTCTATAAGAGCGTGGGTCATAAGAAAAGCAAGTCATGGCCCTGCCTTTTGGGAAGACCTTGATGTAACGGTAAGGGATGGCAGGAATGGTTTTTTTGGAGAAGCTGTTTTTTCTGGTTCTAGTGTTGCAAAAAGTTTAAACGAACTTGGACTTGTAGAATCATTTAAGACTGTTTTTTCAACATTATCATTATTTAATAGACTTAGTCGTAATAGGTTCAAGAGACTGAAAATATTAAAATCCATATTGGAAATATATGAAGAGCTCCATATAGAATATCTTGAGGGTGGAGATGCTTTTATTTCTGAAGAATCAAAAAAAATGGTAACTAAACTAGAAAGAAAGATACTTACTTATAAACCTTATTGGTTCTTTTAATCTCATTCTTTAATCTCACAGAGAATTCACAAAACCTTAAAAAGAGTTTCACTTAATTCATATATCATGCCTCTTATATGAGGAGGGCACTTTAATGAGAACTATATTGATAATTTTACTGGCTGTACCTACAGTTCTTTTAGCAGACAAAGATCCAAAATCTAATAACGAGGCTATTGCTAAAAACAGTAATATTCTTGTTAGTTTAATAGGAGAAGAATTGATATCAAGATATGGCGAAGATCTTGTAGATAATATAGGTAAGGGAAAGGATAACAGCGTAAAAAGGATAATATCTAATATAGAAAAGAATGAACTTAATAATTTGGATTGTTTTACCATAACAGATTATTTTGGTGATTCTGATAATAAGTATCAGCCGAATAGGGAGCTTGATATGGAACTCATGCGGGACATTCTTTTGCACTGTGAGGAGATAATGCTTTTTTTAGAACCCTTTGGTGGTATTTCTGATGCATCAATGAAATATTTTCTAAGTAATTCTATCCTTAGATATAGTTGACTTTAGTCATATTGGGTTTAGTATTTCCATCATAATAGGAGGGACTATAGATGAAGACTATTATCAAGATCTGTGCTGTTTTAACCATCGTTGGTGGTTTAAATTGGGGATTGGTAGGACTCTTTAATTTTGACCTTGTTGCGTTCCTATTTGGATACATGTCAGTTTTTTCAAGATTAATTTACAGCTTAGTTGGTATTTCTGCTCTCGTTTATCTTTTCCGTGCATTCAAAGCTTAGTCTTTAATGGGCAGGCTAAAAATAGCCTGCCCATTTATATCTTTCATACAAATAGTATAAATATCCGAACATTATTATTAGCTTTGTCTTTGTTAAGAGTAGGTAGTGCTCTTGCTTTATATATTCATATATTTTTTTGGAGGTGTAGAGCATGAATTCTACTAACAAAGTGGTACTTGTGGGTCATCTTGGTGCTGATCCAAGATGTGTATCAACAAGCACAGGAAGAAAAGTCGCTAATTTTAGTATTGCAACAAATGATTTTATTAAGTCTGGAGATGGAGAGAAGATCAAAAGGACTGATTGGCACAAGGTCGTTGTTTGGGGAAAAACAGCAGATGCGTGTGAAAAGTCTCTAAGAAAAGGATCTATGGTTCTTGTAGAGGGGAAGATACGGAA
>JAKIZQ010000071.1 GCA_022707945.1 Bdellovibrionales bacterium | reverse complement strand
TATTAAAGGTCAAATATTTTGTTTTTGATATCATGTTCAATCTAAAAGCTCCTTGGCATCTACGCCTCTATAAACATGTTCTGATTGATGACGTCTATACAAAGCTCCTTTTGGACAATATGAAACACACCTTACACAAACCTCACATTTATTTAAAAATGCAGGATACTCCCTCATAACGATATTACCTACTGGGCATAATTTTGAACAAAGCCCACATTGTATACATTTATCTTTGTTCAGCTTTACAGCTTTCTTAAAACTAGAAGTTCTAAAGACCATATATAAACTTATGAAGAATAGGAAAATATCCCCAGTTAGCTTTTCCAGACAACAACTGTTCTGCAAATTCTTGTGTGCTTAAAATACCTTTATCGACTATCTTTGGATTCTTTTTATCTTTCTCTGGTGCTGGAGTGAAATTATCTGGCATTATAATTTGTTTGGCACCAATAGGGACATAACCTTTTTTGATAAGAGCTTCTTTAAGATAACTCTTCATGCCAAGAGCTAATCCACCCATGGTTGCCAACATAAAAACAGGAGTACCCTGTGTGTTTGGTAATTTATTTATAAAATCCATGACCAGTGGATAAGACGTAAAAACAGCTATCGGGAAAGCAAGTCCTATGGCACCAGAAAGATCCACATTCTTTGGGTCTTCTTTTTCCATCTTGATCAACTTTACTTTGACACCATTTTTCTTAAACACGTCTTTAACAACCCTTGACGCTATCAAGGTATTACCCGTACCAGAAAAATAATAAATATTGGCTTTATCGAATTTCATATTACCCCCCAAAGAATTAGGAGTGAGGCATATATATATCTCTGTGCTCGACTATGCTCTTATATCCTTTTTCTTCGAAATGTTCTTTTATTTTCTCTGATATCATTACACTACGATGTCTTCCACCTGTACAACCTATACCTATACTTAAATATGACTTACCTTCTTTTGTATATTCAGGCACTAAATAATCTAATAGAGAAATAAGTTTGTTCCAAAAAAGACCCGTTTCTTTTTTGTCTTCTAAATAATCTTTAACTGCTTTGTCTTTTCCTGTTAACGGTCTTAACTTTGGGTCAAAATGAGGATTTGGTAAAAATCTTACGTCGAACATCAAATCTATATCTGTTGGTATACCTTTTGAAAAACCAAAAGATATAACACGTATCATTAACTTATGAGCAAGGGCTGATGACTCTATCGTGAATAAAGAAAATATTTGTTGTCTTAACTCATGCACGTTGGTGTTAGATGTATCTATTACTATATCTGCAATACGTCTTAACGGTTCTAGTAAAGATATCTCCAACCCAATTGCATCTTCTAGACTTAACTCTTTTTTACCACCTGCAAACATTCTTTTTAATGACGTTAAAGGGTGTGCGTTCCTTGTTTCTTGATATCTTTGAAAGATGACCTGCTTTTCTGATTTAACAAAAAGCAGTTTAACCGTATATCCTTGTTTTTTTAGCCTAGCTATTACCTCATTACAATCGTCAAAGTTGATAGTACTTCTTATATCTACACCGATAGCTATGTGTTCTGGCGATTTTTTTATGTTATCCTTTAGATATAGCTCAAGAAAGGATTCTACAAGTTTTATAGGAAGATTATCTACGCAGTAATATCCTAAAGACTCAAGATACTTGAGTGCATAAGTTTTTCCTGCGCCAGAATAGCCACTAACAAGAAGTATCCTATTAGATTTCATATCTTACTCGGCTTTGAAGCACCTTTTTTTATTTTTGTTTTGTCTTTATGTTTCTTAAGCTGTGTGACCATTTTATCTATGCTTTCATCTATAGCAGAAAAATAATCGTTAGATTTTACAGAAGATGAAAGATGAGCTCCATCCCCAGTCACTGTAAGTTCTGTAAAGTGATTAAGTTTGTCTTTTGAAAAAATAAAGCTAACCTGAATAGGTGATCTCATAAGTTTTTTTATCTTCTCTGATTTTTCTTCTGCCCTGCTTCTTACATCATCATTAGGCTCTGTGTTCCTAAAAGTAACCTTAACTTGCATTGCTGTACCTCCTCTCAGACTATATGTTTTTTTCTTTTACTTGACGGTAATATATTCATCATTTCTCTGTATTTTGCTACAGTTCTTCTTGCAACGTCTATGTTTGATTTTTTTAGTTCATCTGCAATATCTTGATCGCTATAAGGAGAACGTGCATTTTCTGAAGAAACTATCTCTTTTATTTTCTGTCTTACTGATTCTGAGGCTACATCATCAGAACCCATCACAGAGGAAACCGGGTTGTTAAAGAAAAATTTAAGTTCGAACAACCCTTGTGGTGTATGAACATACTTATTAGTAGTAACCCTACTTATAGTCGATTCATGCATGCCAACTTCTTCTGCTATTTCTCTTAATATCATCGGCTTTAGTTTAGAAACTCCCTGCTCAAGAAAATCCTTTTGTTTTTTTACTATAGCCTCTGTAACTTTGTATATGGTCTTTTGTCTGTTCTGTATGCTCCTTATAAGTGCCACGGCCGATCTTAATCTTTCCTGAAGATATTCCTTGTCCTTTTTTTCTACCCCGCTCTTTTTATCTGTAGCCATGTTCTTGTAGTATGTACTAACCCTCAGCCTTGGTATACCATCTTCGTTCAAACTTATTACATATTCATCCCCGATCTTGAATACATATATATCTGGGACTATATATTGTGCTTCGTTCAAAGAAAAAGCCCTGCCAGGTTTTGGATCAAGAGAAAGAACTATTTTAGCAAGTTCAAGAGCTCTTTCTTGGGTTATCCTTAATTTACGAGCTATAGCACCATAGTTTCTTTTTTCTAATTCAGACAAACTTGTCTTTATTAACGATATTAACTTACCATCCTTAAGATTAAGTTGCCTTGCCTGTTGCAATAAACATTCTTTAAGGTTCCTTGCGGCAACACCAACAGGATCAAACTCCTGCACCTTTAAAAGCACTTCTTCTGCTTCGTCATAACTAAGACCAGAAGTTTTTACCAACTCATCAAAATCAACAGCAAGATATCCATCGTCGTTAACGTTCTGAATTATCTTTTCTCCAAGTTCTTCTTCTTTTTTACTAAAACCTGTCATTTTAAGTTGCCACAAAAGATGATCGTAAAGTGTTTCTGCCCTTGTAGCTATATTCTCTATACTAAATATTTGTTCATCATAAGACGGTCTATGTGTTCTTATTGTTGGTGGTGCAGATGAATTTGAATCAAATGATTCAAGGTATTCCTCTCCACCATTAACGACATCTTTTGTTTCTTTAACGATATTTGGATCTGCAGAATCTATGGTCTCTTCAAGTACGGGGTTTTCTAAAAGTTCTTTATTTATTGTTTCTTGCAACTCCATCCTTGAAAGTTGCAACAACTTTATAGCCTGCTGAAGCTGTGGGGTCATCACAAGCTGTTGCGAAAGTTTTACATTAAGTTTTAGATCCCCCATCCCCTCTTAAAAACTCCTTTTGTTACAATTTAAATCCTTCTCCTAAATACGCTTGTTTAGCGACCTTGTTATTAACTATCTCGTCAGGGGTACCTTCTACTCTTATAACACCTTCACTAAGTATATAACCCCTATCACAAATACCAAGCGTCTCCCTTACATTGTGGTCAGTTATTATAACGCCAATACCAAGTTTCTTTAACTCCTTTATTATACCCTGTATATCTACAACTGCCAATGGGTCTATTCCACTAAAAGGTTCGTCCAGAAGTATGAACTTTGGACTAGTAGCAAGGGCTCTGGCTATTTCAACCCTTCTTCTTTCACCACCAGACAAAGTAAAAGCCTTTGATCCACTAAGATGAGCTATTCCGAGTTGTTCCATTAGTGAAAAGGCCTTATCTTTGCGTTCTCTGTAGTTCAGCGGCATGTTCTCTAGAACTACGAGGATATTTTCTTCTACTGTGAGCTTTCTAAAAACACTGGCTTCTTGCGGTAGATAGCTTATTCCAACCCTGGCTCTTTTGTACATCGGCATTTTGGATATATCCACGTCATCAAGAAGTATTTGTCCACCATCATTCTTTATAAGACCTATTATCATATAAAAGCTGGTCGTCTTTCCTGCACCGTTAGGACCTAATAGGCCAATTATCTCTCCAGATTTTATATTAAAACTAACTGAGTTAACCACAGTACGTCTTCCAAAACGTTTAACAAGATCTGATGCCCTTAAAACACTGCTCATTTTTTCTTCCTCACAGTCTGTTCGCTGACCTCTGCTTTTACTTTTTCTACATATACCTCATCGCTATCTGCAAAGAAAACTATTTTTTGTCCAACAATTATATCCTTATCAACGTGGAATTCAGGCTTGCCAGTCAATTCTACCTGACTTGAGCGATCTTTCATTACCGCTCTTTCACAAAGAGCGTATTTTTTATCACCAACCTGTATCCTTACATTTCCAAGTACCTCTATGTCCTGTATCTCCCCAAAAGAAGAATACTTAACAACAAGTTTATCCCCTGTTATATCAAGGTTGTCTTTTTTTGCCATCATGTCTTTTTCAAACACTACTACGTCTTTATTGGTATTAAATGAGGCGTGCTTACTACTTATCATGAGGTTCTTGCCAAATTTTGTGCTTATCTTGTTAACAATACTAAAATTACCAGAGTCAAGATCTCCGTTTATTCCTACACCCTCTATAGAAAGTTGTTCACCAGAAGGTGTTTTGCCAGAAATGGTAACAAGGTTTGAAGAACTTATTTTTTTTGTTTTTGCAAAATATTCAAGCCTATCTGTAAGCACCTTGTAGCCATGTGAAGTTGATACAGATACGTTTTTTTCTAATACTATTTTATCATTCTTAATGTGATATGAGCCTAATTCGGAACTTATATTATAAACATCTTTACCTTCCAGATCAGCGTTAACGATAGAACTTACATTAATAAAAAGTAATTTTTCTGAGCCTTTAAACATTTGTGCTTTTTTAGCGAACAGCACCCACGAACTTTTGGGGCCATCTGTCTCTTCTAACTTAAAACCGTTTATTTCCATTGTTGGTATTTCATCTACAGGCATACTTGCCAATGAAGGATCTGAATACGAAAGTCTTTTCTTTATTTTAACGTAAGAAAACACGAGCAAGGAACTAATTATTATAAGAACAGGAACTATTATTAATACCCTTCTGCCCATTATATGATCTTTGCACCAAGTATATTGTGTATGTGCAAGAGGCCTACAACCTTTATCTTGCCTGTTTTTTTATGTTCTTCCACATCAGCAACAAATATGTGCGTTATCTTGTGGCTCTCCATCATATTAAGAGCATCAACCGCAAGTTCTTCTGGATCAATTATTTTTGGTTTATGACCCATGGCCATCTTAACATTATCCTCTAAGAAGGTCTTTGATCTTTCCATATGACGTCTTAAGTCGCCGTCGGTAACAGAACCTATCAAACAGCCATCCTTATCTACAACGCCAGTTATACCAAGACTCTTTGAACTCATTTCAAGTATGGTTTTTCTCATGTCTGCATTTTCGTCAACCAATGGAATATTAGGCATGACATGCATTA
>JAKIZQ010000070.1 GCA_022707945.1 Bdellovibrionales bacterium | reverse complement strand
ATATAACAGAGTACTATAATGATGGTAGTATACATAGAACATACTCCATTAAAGATGGTAAGTTAGAAGGTCACTATGATGTTTTCTCCAAGAATGGTAACAAAATAATATCTTGTTCTTACAATAATGGAGAACTCTACGGCTTATTCCATATGTATTATTCAGAAACAGGAAATTTAAGAAAAACCATTCAGTTTAAGAATGGAATTAAAGCTTATTCTACAGAATATGATAAAAATGGTGTCACAATCGTCAGAGAAATTACCTACAAGAATAATGGCGACATATTGAGCAGTACTGAATACTCAGACAATAAAACTAAAAGTTACACAGACTATGGTTTTAAACCTAAAACATGGCTAATAGAAAAGACTGGAGACATGTTCCAAACACCAAACAACATCGATGGTAGAAAATTTCAAACAAAAGACTATGTAATAAATAGAATAAAGTCTGTAACTGGTGCCAATATGCCAGCAGATCATAATGGAGATGAACTTTTGTGGTATGTAGAAGCAGCACTACACTACATAATATCTTCAACAGAAGATTTTAGATTAACAGATGTATTAGTCGACTTAATTTTTGCAGATAACATGATATTTGCAATGGAACACCTTGCAAGAAAGTTTGAACTAGCAGGGGATATAAACAAAGCATTAGATATCCGTTATGAGATAATGCTATTAGGATGTATATTCCACTATAACAATGCAAAATATGGTCAAACATTTGATGTAGAATATTTTGACATGATTAGTAATCTCTACAATAGATTAAATATCAATTTAACAACCTGCCCATCAAAAGACATGTTAAATAGTCTTGCAAACAATAAGATCATAGACAGTAATAATAAATCTATAGTAACACTAGTAAATACATACAATAATGTAGCAATAAAAAATGCTAGCAGATCCAACAAGGCTGTAAAACTATAATGAGAAAAAGCCTCTTCATACTGTTTATATTTGTTCTACCATTGTTTAGTGTTTTCTCTCAAACAAAAACAACTTTTAGCAAAGTAAGAGAATATGCTTTAGAATATCTTATAGAAGATGCTGACGAACTTTCAAGAACGCCAACTCCAGAACTGGTGGAACTATGTATAGATAAATTCAATAAAAAAAGAGGTCCTGTTGATACTAACGATATACTTCTAATAGATGGAGAGATAATAGATTATTACAGGACAATGAAAAAAGCTGATTACTCAAATCAGCTTACACCGATAGATCTTGCTATGATGAGGTTCGTTTTTGGTGGAATAAACAATAAAAGTATAAATCTTTCTACTGGAACACTTATATTTGAATCATTAGAGAAGATCCGTTGGGATGGTATAAAAGAAGAACACTCATATTTCTATTTTGATGATGGTTTTATAAAGACATTGATAAACAGATTATTATACTTGCGTTCAAGACCTGAGACTGAACATAATCTTAGAAAACTAGAGAGCTTTGAAGTAGAATTCTTAACCTTGATCTTGCAACTATGGGATACAAATCTATCATACAGACATAAAAAAGAATTAATCTCACTTACAAAAACAATGCCAAAAGACATCCAAGAAGAGATCTTAATAAGTAAAATGGTCCGTTTCTTACCAGCGGGAAAATATCCAAGAGACTTTCAGACACTTTTGGACCAGACTACAAACTATATACTTCTGCAGGGGGCTCAAAACATTCAAGACGATAAGGCCCGTGACCTATTGGTAAGAGATGGGCTATTGTACGTTGTAGCAGATGATATAGAAGCGACACCAAAAGAAGATCCCGCCTTAACAGAAAAAATATGTAAAGCATCTTTGTTAAGTGATGAGGTAGACCCAAAAAAAATTCAATTAAATAAAGCTGACCTGTTATTATATTTTGATTATAATTACAAAATAGACCAGCACTATAAAAATCTAAAAATATTCTCTAAGTTAAATAGTCTTCTTAATACATCATCAAAAAATATAACAACAGTTTTGGAGTTACTTACTAAAAAAATAATCGAGAATGATCTTATCTATACAAAAGAAATAGCTGAAATTTTGTGTGAGCCTTCATTCTATCTTGTAATAAGAAAAGAAATAGAAAATATGCCGGAAGGTAAAGACAGGCAAGAAGCAGAAATAATGTTGTTTTTGATATCATGTGTTTCTAGCTGGAATGATCTTCATGATAACATACATATCTCTGATAGGACCGCCTCCTTAGAGATATCTAACATAATGAGAGACTATCTAGGTTTATATACCAATATGGACATAATGACCGTTCTAGAGAACAAGGGAATATGTAACAGTAATACAAAACCTTTATTATGGAACAGCATTAGTAAGATGGTAGAAAACCAGATGAAACCTGTTATAAAAAGATAAGCTAGAACAACTATCTAATAAAGAGCATTTCTCTATACTTTGGCAGTCTCCACAAATGATCTCTTGTATTCTGTTCGATAGTATTGGATAAAGAATGTATACATTCAAACAAAGGAAGCATCTCGGTAGATAATTTTTGTGAAACACAAAAACAATCTTCAATTTGTTTACATTTTCTATGAAGTAATTCAAGCTCCTCTATCTTGTCTACTAGCTCGCCGACTGTGTTACTTAACATTTTTGTATTCTTCTTCCTCACGTCTTTTCTTTCTCTAAGACATAATTCTTCTTCTGCTGATGGTATAATAAAGGTTTTTATTATATCTATTAAACAACTGCCCTCTATAAGAATAGCCTTGGAATAACGTTCCAGCATTATATGTATCTTTGCATCCAGCTCATCTTTTGTATAAATTGACCTGTCTATAAGGAACTTACAATTATCAACGAACCATCCATAAGAACTAGGTGTATCTTTTAATATAGGCAGACCTCTTTTTTCAGCCTCTAATTTCCACTCATTTGAATAATTATTACCATCAAAAAGTACATGCCTTACCTGTGGCATTATCTTACTTATAGTAGCCAGTACAGCAGATGAAACATCGTTTGTATTCTTCAACTGTGACTCAAGTTCACTACTAACATAATTCATACCACTAGCTATAACAGCATTAAGTATGGTCAAAGGATAACTTATTGATTGAGCTGACCCAACGGAGCGGAACTCAAATTTATTACCGGTAAAAGCAAAAGGAGACGTCCTATTCCTATCACTTTCATCCATTCGCACTCTTGGAAGATGCTGTATCTCTATAGCCATCTTAAGCTCTTTTTTTGAACTATTATCTTCTGAATATTTTTGTATATCATCGAAAAGATCTTGCAGATTCTTACCTAGAAAAACTGACATTATAGCTGGTGGAGCCTCGTTTGCTCCTAGTCTATGATCATTCGAATGTGTAGCAACAGCTGTTCGTAAAGCACCGCCATGTTCTGCCACACCTTTCAGTACAGAGATCATCATCATTAGGAATCTATAATTATCCTTTGGATGCTCTGTTGGTTCTAAAAGATTTTCACCTTTATCTGTAGATAAAGACCAGTTAAGGTGTTTCCCAGAACCATTTATTTTAGAGAAAGGTTTTTCATGGAATAAAACAGCCAGACCATGTTTGTCTGCTATCTTCCTCATAATTTCCATTACAAGTTGGTTATGATCAGAAGCTATGTTAGATTCCTCAAAGATAGGTGCAAATTCATATTGTGCTGGAGCAACCTCATTATGTCTTGTTTTACAAGGCACCCCTAATCTAAAAAGTTCATATTCTATCTCTTGCATAAAAGCCATGACCCTTGGCTGTATAGAACCAAAATAGTGATCTTCTAGTTCCTGCCCTTTTGGAGACCAACCACCGACAAGCGTCCTTCCACAAAACAAAAGATCTTCCCTTGAATTATAAAAAGATTTATCCACGAGGAAATATTCCTGCTCTGCTCCAACGGTTGGATTAACATAGTCGGTGTTAGTATCTCCAAGCAAACTTAACAGCCTTAATGTTTCTTTTTGTATGCAAAGATTAGACCTTATCAACGGTGTTTTAAGATCTAATGCTTCTCCGTTGTATGAGATAAATATAGACGGTATACACAAGGTCCTTCCGTTAGGGTTCTCTATTATGAATATAGGCGATGTAGGGTCCCATGCAGTATAGCCTCTTGCTTCAAAGGTGCTTCTTCTTCCACCACTCGGAAAACTAGAGGCATCTGGTTCACCTTGTATCAATTGAGATGCAGATAGTCTAATTATTGGGTTCTTATTCTCATCAAAAGATAAAAATGCGTCATGTTTTTCTGCAGAAAGATCTGTTTGTGGTTGGAACCAATGAGTAAAATGTGTAGCACCCATTGATATTCCCCAATCCTTAATGACCTCGGCCACAGCCTCGGCAGTAGACCTTTGTAATGTTTTACCGCTAACTGCAGAATTATAAAGATCATTATATATGTTAGAAGGAAGTAATTTTTTTAGCTTTGGATAAGTAAGTACCAGCTCCTCAAAAATATCTGTTATATTTTTAGGACGATTTTCCATTAACAGAGGCTTACGAGTTAAAACTTTTTCTACAGCACGAACTCTTGGATTTTCTTGTATCTGCATTATCCCTCCAATAAAGAGCCAGAACTATCAATAGGCTACAAACAAGAAAAACCCAAATCAAATACTTTTTGGTGAAATATTAAAGAACCTTTGGTATTCCATAGTTAGCCTCATTATTGGTTCTTTTTTTTAGTTCTTCACAAAAGATATTTGGTTTTTTGTCTACCATTTCATTAATAAAGGCAGCCAACCTTATCCCAGCCTGAGTAAGCCTTGTATTAAGATCTGGTAAAAAATCATAACGATATTTATACTCAAGATATTTCTTATTTCTACTTTTCTTTTTATCATAAAGATATTCATATATCTTATCTCGTAAAACGACACTTTCCTCTACCCACATTAATATATTGGTGTTTGACCAAACAGACTTATGAATTGAATATACTGGATATATAAAATCAACATACTCTGTATAACTCAATTTTTCTGAATCAATTATCTTTTCGTCCCACACCATATGAAGATTGGTTTGCTCACCAAACCATATTATAGGGACATCATTCGCTCCTCTATCTTGTGGCATACCAGCGTGTAGAGGCTGGTGTAGGTCTGCTACTACATGTACTATTATCTTTAATGCCTGTGCCCTAGCATCATCAGTAGCTTTTTCATCAACAAAAATATTTCTATAATAACAAAGAGCCTTTATTGCATCACCGTCAGGATTATTCTGTGCATCCCAATAATTTTCTCCCTTTGGAAGATTAACATAATGAAAATTATTTATATAAGAAAGACCCTTAACAGACTTAAGATTATCCATCCAATTACTTACTGACGGCAAGGTTTGTGGTTCAAGCAATTCTTTCACCGTTGCCTTGCTTTTAGCGCTAAGCCCTTTTTCTGCAATTTTTGCACTTATCCTGTGACCGTTAGCTCCCCAAGAAAATACATTAGCAGGTCCCAACAAAAGAATTATAAATACAAACAGCGATCTTCTCATTTTTCCTCCTGTTAAAACAATCCCTGTATGCCGATTATGATAATTTTTAATAACTGACAACCTTAGTTTTTTTTGATAAACATGCCAACATTATGAGAG
>JAKIZQ010000006.1:26470-26743 GCA_022707945.1 Bdellovibrionales bacterium | reverse complement strand
AAGGTGTTGAGGGTCTTTTTACTCGTCAGTTGATATCTGTAGGGATTGGTCTTGCCATAATGACCATACTTATAATGGTCGACTATAGAAAACTTGGATATCTTCCCTATATACTTTATGGAATGAGCATATTGCTATTACTTGTCGTGCTTGTAATGGGTCGTTCTGCATATGGTGCAAAAAGATGGATAAGTTTTGGCTTTATTAATCTTCAGCCTTCTGAATTAGCAAAATTTTCTACGATACTTTTGTTGGCAAAATATTTTACCAGCG
>JAKIZQ010000006.1:21880-26387 GCA_022707945.1 Bdellovibrionales bacterium | reverse complement strand
AGATCTTGGTAGCGGACTTTTATTATTGATATCCGTTTTTAGTTTATTCCTTTTTGTGAAGATAAAAAAGAGCAGCATAATACTTCTTGTCATAGTAGCGTCTATAGGTGCACCGTTGACGTATAGATTTGCATTAAAGGATTATCAAAGGAAAAGGGTTATGACCTTTATCGATCCGAGCCTGGATCCAAAGGGTGCTGGTTATAATTCATTGCAGTCAAAGATAGCAGTTGGTAGTGGAAGGTTAACTGGTAAAGGCTATATGAAAGGTACTCAAACACATCTAGATTTTCTTCCTGAACATCATACAGATTTTATTTTTTCTGTGCTTGCAGAAGAACATGGTTTTTTAGGTAGTTTGTTTTTACTTTTGTTGTATGGTTTGTTGTTTTTTTCTGGTGTCAGGATAGCATCTAGGGCGGGAGATAAAATGGGTGTTCTTCTTGCCGTGGGATTTACAGCAATGCTTTTTTGGCAAGCCTTCATAAATATGGGAATGGTTATAGGAATAATGCCAGTCGTAGGAGTAACTCTGCCTTTTATGAGCTATGGTGGATCTTCCATCATAATGAGTTTTGCAATAATAGGTATTTTGCAAAGCATTTCAATAAGACGTTACATGTTTTAGTTTTATGTTGAAAAACTAAGAGTTATTTAATATACAAGTGTCTTGCTTGTCTGCCTTTTGTTCAAATATGCCGGCGTGGCGGAATTGGTAGACGCAGTGGACTCAAAATCCACCGGTAGCAATACCTTTCCGGTTCAAGTCCGGACGCCGGTACTTTTACTTCGTCTTTTGCATTTATACTTCGTCAGGCTTCACACTCGGTTCCCGCGCTGTATGTCATGATACAGCTTGGTCGCCTCGGCTCGTCTTCCTCGCCTAAATGCAAAATACTCGTAAAAGTCATCTCGAGCTCGCTTTCGTTAAGCTGATTGAATCCTTGAATAATTTATGATTTAGGGTTACTATTATAGTATCCTATGTTTTAAAAAAGGGAGGGGTGTTCATGGAAAACCATTTGTTAAGATGGAGTGATGCTATCATCGTAGCTCTACAGAATTTTGCTAACGATGTTATTTTGTCATTACCGGGGATACTGGCTGCTATTATTGTCCTTATACTTGGTTTGCTGTTGGCTAAGTTCCTTGGGCGCTTAACAACAAAACTTATAGCGGTTTCAAGATTGGACCTTTTGCTAGAAAAGACCATAAATATGGACAGACTTAAAGAGAAGGGCGTTGAATTAAAGGCTTCAATCATTTTGGGTTGGGCTGTTAAGTGGTTCTTTATAATTGTAACATTTATTGCAGTAGCAGATATTCTGGGCCTACACCAATTAACCAACTTCTTTAGAATGGTAGCAATGTATATTCCTAACGTTATAATAGCTATACTAATACTACTTGCTGGCTTTATACTCGGTGATGGTTTGAAAAACCTAGTTATAAAATCAGTTGAAGTTTCTAGTATCTCAAAATCTATAGCAGAAATGCTAGGCAAGGTATCACGTATTGCTGTCATAGTATTTGCAGTAATGGCATCTTTAAATCAGTTAGGTATAGCTTCTGACCTTATAAGAATATTATTTACTGGTTTTGTTGCCATGCTAACTATTGCTGGTGGCCTTGCAATTGGTCTTGGCGCAAAAGACCACATCCGTGAGTGGTTGGATAAAGTTCGTAAAGGTTTATAGTTTTAATTATAGAAAAGAGGTCTTGCTTTGAGAACAGCAAGACCTCTTTTTGTATGTTTCATCAAATTTTAATCTTGGTAGTCTGGGCAGAACTTATTGTTACATAACCTGCTTATAAAATTGTCATCTAAATATTCATTAAACACAGGTTGAGGTGATGGCAAAGATGAACAATGTGTCTGCAATAATTGATTTAGTTTTTGTCTGATCATACTGTATTGCTGTTGCTGGCAGTATGTTGCTATGCCTTGTCCCATAGCTCCTATTTGTGTTAATTTATTTATTAGATCATTGTGATTTATTGAAGGAGTTGTTGTAGGACAATAACAATAGTTTGATTCAGTGACTAAGGAATGCATAGTTAATAGATTAATTAGGTTATTACAAGCTGTATTAGGTCTGGTATTTATTGCTTCAGCGGCGCCAGCGCATCTTGCCTCAGCTTTTGGGAAGTTACATGCACATACCCTTGGTTCGCACAATAAAGTGTCGCATACGAATTTATGTATAAACTCTGGGGCTGGCATAGGTACATCAAGACCGCATCCTATTCTCTTATTCTCCAAGTATTCTCTTAAATAAACCCCTTGTTCTGGTGTTCTTGGTGCTAGACAATATTTTATTACAGCATCTTGTCCAATTATATTACTGAGTACAGATCTTATTTGTTCTTTGTTTTGATCTGTTATTAATTCTATTATTGTACCACTATCTATACAAGAACAGTAATCTGAAGATATAGAGGCCATTCTTGTGAATTGTTCTAAGCCAACACAATGATTTGTAGGAATTAGGTTAGATGATATTGTTGATATTTCTTGAGCTGCTTGAGCGAAATCATCACACTTATGCCCAACTGGTCTTGGGCAAAAATCTTTTTCTCCACAAAATCTTTCATACAAACCTACTAACATTGGATTTATTATAGAAGTATTTATTAATGGTTTTGTAGCTATTTGGGGTTGAGTATTACTTATACCAGTTAGCCCTGTAGAAATTCCCATTAAGTTCATACAAGCAATTATGTCTGAATTACTATTCTGCCACATATAAACTAGAAAATCTGACTGGCCATTCTCTAAGCAGGCTTTGCTGAAGCAGATATTCCTTATATGGTTCCTGTATTGTGTTTGTCGGTTGGTTATATTCTCTATGAAGGCTTGGTTGTTTGAACAGTTCTCACAATTTATTAGAGACTCAAATGCTAATATCTCACAAAGGTCGCATTCTTGGCTTTCTAATATGTGATCCATCATTGCTATTAGTTGAGGTGTTTTACATGCAGATTCCCCTTTGAGTGAGCGTTCTTTTATTAGAGTTTCCTCTTCTTTTGTGGCTTCAATGCTATCATAACCACTTAAAGTTGATTTTGATTTGTTTATTAAGCTACAGGAACTTAACAAGAATAAAGACAATAGAATTAGGGTCTTTATTGATCTATTCATCCAACGTACCTCCTTTATATAAAAAAACTCAAGAAAACATTTTTAATACATTATACACAATTTAATTAAAATAGTCAAGAAAATGTTTTTTTAATATGATAATATGCTGTTAATTAAAGTATTTTTGTCATAAGTAATTTTTTAGGTTATAAAAAATCAAGGAGGACTTTATGCGTCTTATAAATTTATTCTCTGTTATTGGTCTTATAATTGCTTCCTATTTTGCATATTCACAGTTCTATATAGGAACGCCAGGTGCTTCTTATTACCCTGTGGCAACAGGAGTGGCTTTATCTATAATATTTGTTATTTCTTACTTGGTGAGCCTTTATAACGCAAGCTCGTCTTTTCTTAGGATAACAGCACTTTGTTTTGTTTTTGCAGGCGTTATAATTACATCGCTTTATTCTATATTAGTACTACTTGGGAGAGCAGATTATCCAACGATGTTTGGTGTTCCTGGAGCTTATATAGAACTTACAGTATGTTTTATATTAATGCTTTTCTGGAACAAACAGCGATAGTTTTTTGATATGTCTAATGAACACTTATATTACGACGTAGTTATAATAGGCAGTGGAATAGCTGGGCTTAATGCTGCTATTTCTTTAGACAGTTCCGTAAAGGTAGCCCTAATAACAAAGACAAAACTTGGTGATGGTGCATCACAGCTTGCTCAAGGCGGTATTGCCGCTGTGTCCTCAGCGAATCAAAACGATTCTTTTGATTCACACATAGATGATACCATTAAGGCAGGAGCCGGTCTTTGTAATAAAGAAGTAGTTGAATATTGTGTTAAGAATGGCCCCTCTGCTATAAGGTCTTTATTAGATGCTGGAGTTAATTTTTCTTTAAGGGAATTTTTGGAATCTACAGAGTATGACCTTACAAAAGAGGGTGGGCATTCACACAGAAGGGTCTATCACAGTGGAGATATGACCGGTGAGTCCATGATAGGCAGTCTGACAAAGAAAGTTAGATCTAGTGATAATATAAAAATATATGAGAACCATACTTCAATAAACCTTATAACAGATGACGACGGTGTTGTTATAGGTGTTTATGTTCTGGATAATTCTACAAAACAAGTAAGGACTTTTGTTAGCAATGCAGTGGTGCTTGCAACAGGTGGAGCAGGCAAGGCATATCTATATACTAGTAATCCCGACGTAGCTACTGGGGATGGTATAGCCATGGCATACAGGGCGGGTGCGCAAATATCCAACATGGAATTTTATCAGTTCCATCCTACTTGTCTTTATCATCCAGATGCAAAGAACTTTCTTATTAGCGAGGCTGTAAGAGGAGAAGGTGGTATATTAAGGCTCAAGAACGGCGAACGTTTCATGGAAAAATATGACGAAA
>JAKIZQ010000006.1:13365-21870 GCA_022707945.1 Bdellovibrionales bacterium | reverse complement strand
CTCCAAGAGACATAGTTGCACGTGCCATAGATAGGGAAATGAAAAAAACAGGTGCAGACTGTGTCTACCTCGATGTAACGCATCTTGATCATGATTTTATAAAAAATCGTTTTCCTAATATTTATGCAAAATGTAAAAAATATGGTTTTGATATGACTAAGGACCTTATTCCAGTTGTTCCTGCGGCCCATTATTGTTGTGGTGGGGTCAAGGTAGATATGGATGGCAAGAGTAGTGTTGAGGGTCTTTTTGTATGTGGAGAAACAGCTTGCACAGGGCTCCATGGTGCTAACCGTCTTGCCTCTAACTCGCTGCTTGAGGCCATGGTGTTCTCAAAAAGGATAGCAGAGCTTTTGAATAAAGAGCTTAAAAAAGGCAAAAAGATAAAAAAGGTTCCAGTTTGGGCGTCTTCTTGGACCAAAGTTCCAGAAGAAACTATCCTTATTCACCATAACTGGGATGAACTTAGGCGCACCATGTGGAACAATGTGGGCATAGTCAGGAGCATGGATAGGTTGATGAATGCTTTAAAAAGAATAGAGATGATAAAAGCAGAAACAGAGGCTTATTATTGGAAGTATGAATTATCCAAGGATCTTATAGAGTTAAGGAACATTGTGACCGTTGCAGAAATAATAGTGGTGAGTGCAATGTCTAGAAAAGAATCTAGAGGTCTTCACTATATAACGAATTTCCCACGTTCTAACGATAATTTTTTGAAAGACACAATTTTGATAAGATAGATTGATTTACCATATTTTTTTTGCTTGTTTTGTGTTATACTACGACCTCCTTGGAGGTCTTATGGATCGGGAAAGGACCCTAGTCCTTATTAAGCCTGATGCAGTAGAACGAAACCTTGTAGGCCCCATAATAAAACATTTTGAAAAGAACGGTATATTTGTGCGCGCAATTAAAATGACTAAGCTAAGTATTGATAAGGCAAAGTCCCTTTATGCAGAACATGAGGGGAAACCATTTTACAGCGACTTATTAAAGTACATAACATCAGGTCCGATAGTAGCTGTGATAATAGAGGGTTCAGACAGTGTAAAAAGAGTACGATCCCTTATAGGCAATACTAATCCAGAAGAAGCAGAAGATGGTACGATAAGAAGATTATACGCCATATCCAAACAAAAGAACTCAGTTCACGCCAGTGACTCGCCTAATTCAGCCGCTAAAGAGCTGGACTGCATTTTTAATACAAGACTTGCAGTTTAAATTTCTTTAGGGGTTCTTAAAAATGATAAAAGAACTTAACGCCTATGTGGCGTTGTCTATCATCCAAATGCCAAGTGTTGTTAAGGTTGAGATGCTTAAGAAGCTTGCTTACAAGGCTGAGATACTTTTTTATGAGTGGAATAATACGCTGAATGAATTCTTAAAATGGAAAAACAAATTTTCTGGTTTTTCTGATTGGAGTTTGGTGGAAAAGATCATCGAAGAAAGTTCTGCTAATAAGGCTAGTATAGTTACTGCAGGATCATCGTTGTATCCAAACATACTAAAACAAACACTTGATCACCCAGTACTTTTGTTTTGCAAAGGAGACCTTAATCTTTTCAAAAAAAGAAGTCTTTCTGTCGTTGGTACTAGACGTATTAGTGCCTATGGCAAAGTTGCAGTATCAAAGTTGGTGCCAGAACTGTGTAGAGCTGGTTTTTGTATAGTGAGTGGTATGGCAACAGGAGTTGATTCAGAAAGCCATATAAGAGCATTGGAGAGTAATGGTTCTACCGTCGCTGTACTTGGAAGTGGAATCAACACCCCTTTTCCTACAAGTAACAAACGGCTTTATGAACGTATAATTAACGAGGGACTTGTTGTTTCTGAATTTGCACCAAATACTCCGGGTTTTAAATATAATTTCCCAATGCGTAATAGAATAATAGCAGGGCTTAGTGATGGCACACTTATAATAGAAGCAGGCATGCAAAGTGGCAGTCTAATAACAGCGTCTATAGCAGTTAGTTATTCAAGGGATGTTTTTTGTGTTCCGGGTCCCATTAATTCCGCACTATCTGAAGGAACTAATTCTTTAATAAAAAGGGGAGCTATACCAGTGTGTTCCAGCGACGATATCCTCGCTCACTATGATATGCTTTTTAATACCAGAACACTTAAAATTGATAGAGAACAAATTTCTGACGGAGCCAGAAAAATGCTTAAAATGCTTGATGTGCAAGGTTCTAGTGCTAGTGATCTGTTGTGTTCAAGTGGTCTTGGGCCTGCCCAACTTTTTAAAAACCTTGAAGAACTTGAGCTTAGTGGTTATATTTTTAGGGATGCTTTTGGGATTTATCACTTGAACTAATTTCCAAGAGCTGTTATATCAGCTCAGCTTTTAAGGCATGTTTTGGAGGATCTGGTGGCAGCAAAAAAATCATTGGTAGTAGTGGAATCGCCTGCAAAGGCCAAGACCATAAAGAAATATCTTGGTAATAATTATACTGTTAAAGCCTCTGTGGGACACGTTATGGACCTTCCAACCAAAGAACTTGGAGTGGATGTAGATAAGAATTTTACTCCAACCTATGTGGTAATGAAGGGTAAAAAAACGGTTTTGGAAGATATAGCCAAAGAAGCCGCAAAGGTCGATGAAATATATCTTGCCCCCGACCCTGATAGAGAAGGTGAGGCCATTGCAAAACATCTTTCAGATTATATTAACAATAAGCTAAAGAAGAATAAAAAACCGATACACAGGATATTGGTAAACGAAATAACATCAAAGGGTGTTAAAGAGGCTATCTCAAATCCCCATGATATAGATATTAATATGTTTAATTCACAACAGGCTCGTAGAATACTAGACAGGCTTGTTGGTTACAAGATAAGTCCTATACTTTGGAAAAAGGTGAGAAGGGGACTTTCTGCAGGAAGAGTGCAGTCCGTAGCGGTAAGGATAGTTGTTGAAAGAGAAGACAAAATATTGGCCTTTAAGCCAGAGGAATACTGGTTGATAGAGGCTGAATTTGGTGTTTCAAAGAACAAAATAGTTGCAAAACTTTCAAAAATAGACGGTAAAAAGGCAGAAATAACAAAACAAGAGCAAGCAAAAGATGTGGTAGGAGCTTTAAAGGGAGCTAAGCCTTTTATCTCTTCTATAGAAAAGAAAGAGAAAAGAAAAAATCCATTGCCACCATTCATTACCAGTAAACTTCAGCAGGCGGCTTCTGCAAAATTAAAGTTCACACCAAAAAGGACCATGGCTATAGCACAATCTCTTTACGAGGGTGTAGAACTTGGTGGAGAAGGTGCGGTTGGTCTTATAACATATATGAGAACAGACTCTGTAAGGATAAGTCCAGATGCACAAAAAGCTGCTCTTGAATATATAAAGAGTGAATATGGTTCAGAGTATGTCCCTGAAAAACCTAATTTCTATAAGACAAAGAACTCTGCACAAGATGCGCACGAGGCTATAAGGCCAACCAGTATGGATCATGTCCCAGAGAAGATAAAAAAAGATCTTACTCCAGAACAATTCAAACTTTATTCACTGATATGGAACCGTTTTCTTGCCAGTCAAATGGTGCCAGCTGTTTATGATCAGACTGGGATAGATATAGTCGCTAAAGGTTCTGATAATAAGGAATACACTTTTAGGGCTACAGGAAGCGTTCTTAAGTTTGCAGGTTTTGAAAAAGTTTATATGACCGATTCCTTGGAAGAGGAAACAGACGAAGAAAAGGCAGAAGGACTTTTGCCAGAATGTTCAAAAACAGATCCTGTTTCTTTGGATAAGATAAATACAGAGCAAAAATTTACTCAGCCACCAGCAAGGTTCAGCGAAGCATCATTGATCAAGGAGCTGGAAGAAAAGGGTATAGGTAGACCTTCTACTTATGCTTCTATTATATCTACGATACAGGATCGTGGTTATGTTGAAAAAGATGCTGGTCAGTTAAAACCTGTAGAACTTGGCAGAATGGTGAATGAGCTTTTGATAGGTTCTTTTGCTGACATAATGGACGTTGAGTTTACTGCAGGATTGGAAGATAAATTAGACGGTGTAGAAAAAGGTGATACGGATTGGGTGGCTGTACTAAAGGCTTTCTATAAGGATTTTGCAAAAGACCTTAAAGATGCAGAAAAGAACATGAGGAACGTTAAGAAAGAAGAAACAGCGACGGATGTTGTTTGTCCTAAATGTGGAGAGAAAATGGTGATAAAGTGGGGAAGGATGGGACAATTCCTTGCCTGCTCCAAATATCCAGAATGTAAAACTACACGTAATTTTACAAAACAGGATGATGGGGATATCAAGATACAAAAAGCAGAAACAACGACTGAAAAATGTCCTGAATGTGGTGGACCTATGCTCGTTAAACAAGGCAGGTTCGGAAAATTCATTGCTTGTGCGGATTATCCAAAGTGTAAAGGTACAAAATCCTTTACGACAGGTGTTAAATGCCCTGAATGTGGAAAAGGTGAACTTGGCGAGAAGAGAACCAAAAAGGGAAAAACCTTCTACAGTTGTTCGGAATATCCAAAATGTAAATTCGCAATATGGAATAAACCTGTGGCTAGAACTTGCTCGGAGTGCGGATTTAAGGTGATGGAAGAAAAGAAAGAGGAATATGTTTGTGCCAATAAAGAATGTGGGCACAAAGAGCCTAAAGAAGAAAAATAGGATTTAATTAGGAATCATATCTTACGAGAGACTCAATTTTGTAATTGCTAAGTTTATCCCTGCCGTGCAAAAAGTTCAGCTCTATTACAAACATTAGTCCAGAAACACTAGCTCCGCATTCTTTTACAAGTTCAGCGGCGGCGTTTATGGTACCACCTGTAGCGAGAACGGCATCTTCGTGTATCTCTATTGCATCCTTTCCATACTCAAGAGTATATTCATGACGTTTAGTTTTGTAAGGTAATTTTCCAGGTTTTCTTATTGGTATTAATGGAATTCCAAGACGTTGTGCAAGTGGTGCTCCAAATATGAATCCTCTGGATTCAATTGCTGCAAGCTTTGTTATATTCATACTTTTTGCTTTTGCTGTCATCTCGTCCAATATGTTTTTGAACGCATCGGTATTGCTTAAAAGGGTAGTGATATCATAAAACAGAATTCCCTTTTTTGGGAAATCAGGAACTTCTCTAATAATCTTCTTGTAATCCATAGCGCCCTCCGTGTTTTGCAGTATTCTAGTTTTTAATAATTAGATGTCAACAGTGGGTATTTCTTATTCTTACTATGCTACCTTTATGATGAATTTAGGATTAATAATCTCATAATAGCTCAAAAGCTTGTCCAGTGTGAATTTAGCTATTCTGTAATGGACGATTTCACTAATCCTTGTTTCTGGTATATCTAATATTTTTGCTAGTTCTTTTTGATTGATTTCCTCTTTGTGTATGTATATTAGCATTTGTTTACATATTTCATACTTGGCTTTATCGACGATGCTTGAATTTTGTGGAAGAATGAAAGATCCTTCTAGGTCTTTAAGTCGAACACTTATTTTTTTTAAGGTGCTTTTTTTAGGAAATTTTATTTTTCTGTCTTCCATATGATCTCCTATAACAATTTATAATACCTATGTAAGTTCCCTTTTTGGGAAGTAACCAGATAAGTTTAAATGTTTTACCTTCATAATAATGTGGTTCAGTACTGTAATATTCAAAACCATCTTCATCTATCTCCTCTGGCTCAAACTCCAAGTTATTAAGGTCCTGTAGTAATAATAGAATAATGCTGTCGTTCATATAGCTTGAGTGCTTTAGTTCATAGTGAGAATCAATAACAGCAAAGTCTATATTTCTACTGTTTATGTTTAATTTAACCTGATACATCCTCCTTTTAGAATTTTTATACCATGACTTACAAAATTTTGTAAGTTTATTTTTTGTTTCTAGAAAAAGTTTTTTCATAAGATGGTTTAAGAAATATTGATTCCAGTGATTTAGCTTGTATATTGTATTTCTACTGTCCAAATTTTAGATGTTGTATACGGCAACATGATGGCCGAGGTTGAGAAAAGTCTTTTTAACTGCTAATCTAGTTGGGTATGAACGATAAGTTAAGGCAAGTATTAAGGTCTGCTCCAGATGCCCCGGGCGTTTATATTTTCAAGCACGCTAACGGTGCTGTAATATACGTCGGTAAGGCAAAGTCCATTAAGAACAGGATGAAGTCCTACCTTAATCCAGATGATGCAGACGGACCAAAACTAAGAGTGTTGGTGGCAAATATCAGCGATGTAGAATTTGTAAGGACTAGTACGGAATTTGAAGCACTGGTCTTGGAATCTAACCTTATAAAGAAATATAAACCACGTTACAATATACTGCTTAAGGACGATAAAGCTTTTCCCTATATAAAGATAAATAAAAAGTCAGAGTGGCCAAGAGTACAGATCGTAAGACGTGTCACAGATGATGGAGCGATGTATTTTGGCCCGTATACAAGTTCTAGGTTCTTAAAGAACATAATAGCTACCATAAATACAACATTCCCATTCCGTAAATGTGCTGATGGTGTTTTTAAGTCAGCGAAGCGCCCCTGTATAAACTACGAGATAAAACAATGTCTCGCCCCTTGCTGTGGTCTTGTTGCTAAAAAAGATTATGACGGTGTAATAGATGGTGTAGTGTCTGTACTTAAAGGAAGGATAAAAGACGTTATAAAAGACCTTGAAAAAGAAATGTTGCTTGCTTCAGATAATCTTGAATTTGAGTTTGCGTCACAGATACTTGATAAAATAAATTCACTTAAGGCATTGAATGATTCGCAGAGTGTTGTTCTTAGTACAAAAAAGGATATTGATGTAATAAGTTTTTCAAAAGACGGTGACAATTTTGCCTTTAACATACTCCTTGTGAGGGACGGCATGCTTTTGGGCCAAAGCAATATTTTCATAAAAGGCCCCTATGACGAAGAAGAAGCTTTAAGAAGGCTTCTTATAGACCACTATATAAAGAACGTTGTTCCTAACACTATAATTACACCCATAGAGATCAAGGACACGTCTGTAACAGAGTTCTTGAGGTCTAATTATAAAGGGAAAGATAAATTCGTAATAACGAACAAAGTAGTTAAAGACTTAAAAGGATTGCGGGTGATAGGTTTAAAGAACCTTGAAGAACAATTAAGATCTATGGAAATAAAACAGGTACGATCAAGGTATACGATGTCTCTTTTGAGCAAGACTTTGGGAACAGAGCATACTCTAAGGACGATAGAGTGTTACGATATGTCCAATCTAGCTGGTAAATACGCTGTGGGTGTTAAAGTGGTTTTTGAGGAAGGGATTCCTAAAAAGTCTCTATACAGAAAATACAAGATACGAGGGAATTTTAAAGGTGATGACCTTAAGATGATGAAAGAGGTGGTTCAAAGACGTTTAGGACATTTAGCCTCAGATCCTTTAAGTGATGTTGTTCTTGTAGATGGTGGAAGAACTCAGCTTAAGGCTGTTAACGAAGTATTTCATTCATTTTCAGATCTTGCACCGATAATAATTTCTATAGCTAAAGATAAAACCAGATCTAAAGGGCTTTCTGTTGATAAGATTTATTTCGTAAGTGATACAAGATATATAGAACTTAATTTGAGTCCCGAGCACCTTAATTTTTTAAAAATGATAAGGGATGAAACGCATAGATTTGCTATATCCTTTCATCGAAACTTAAGAGGACGCGCCGCGTTAAAGCTCTGAAAACCTTTGCTATACTATGTTTTAAAAAATATTCAAAAAAAGTTGAAAAAAATAGAAAACCACGCTACTAATTTTATATGTTAAAGAGCTTAGTAATTAATTTTAGTTATTATTTTTAAGGAGGTATTGGAATGAGTAGACTTTTTAAGGTACTAGCAGTTTTTGCCGTAGTGGCAGTCAGCGCAAGTGCTTTTGCTGCTGACGATCTTACTGTGAACCCATTTTTGAGGTTCAAAATGCAGTCTGAATTCGTAACAGATCAGACAAGCATGGATTTTGACCTTTCAGGTGTGACCATTGAAAAGAAGTTTGGAAATAACTTCTCTGCAGTTGTTACTCCGGGTTTCATGAGACAGAACGCTATAACCAACGTTGCTGCAGTTGGAAACAACACAGTTGACTTTGTTTTGGTTAATGGCTTCTTCAAGATCAATGACCTAACAAGCGAGTATGGCGATTATGGCCTAGCTCTTACAGTTGGTCAGTATGAATCCCCAATGTATTTTGTTGAGCAGAACTATCAGCCATTTAGGTTCGTAATGCAACCACTTGACTCTAGATTATTGCCAGCTAACTACGTTGAATTGGGCGCAATGCTTTCAAAGAGCTTCTTCGAAGATTCTTTGATGGTATCTTTAATGTATTCTTCTGGTAGAGGTATGTGGAATGGTTACAACAACCCAGCAGATGTACTTGGTAATGCAGGTGCTGCTGTGTTAACAACCACTATCGCTCCATTTAAGACTTTCGACAACGAAGCTCTTAAAGAACTTGCTCTTACTTTTAACTGGAAAGCAGTTGGTAGGACAATAGCAACAAGCAACTATAACCTATTACT
>JAKIZQ010000006.1:0-13355 GCA_022707945.1 Bdellovibrionales bacterium | reverse complement strand
ATACCTTGGAACATACAGCAAGGGCAACACTGCTGACAAAGCTATGAGCTTTGGTGCTAGCTATGATGTATGGGCTAATTTACAACCTATGGTTAGATGGGATTACTCAGATAACAAAGGTGGTTCACTTAATACGGTTAATACATATGAGCACATCTTCCTACTTGGCGTGAACACAAAGTGGTTCGAAGACAAGTTACAGGCAGCTGTTACATATGACCAGACCTATTGCCCAGACGTTAAGATCAACGCAGCAAAGAGATTCATGATCTCTACACAGGTTAGTCTCTAATTTTTAAAGCTGTTTCTATAAGAAAAGGGCTTCCCAATTTTGGGAAGCCCTTTTCATTTGGCTTAATATCTTAAAGGAGGTAGGAAATCCTTAGTTAAGAGCAAAGCTTCTTATTTGGTATCTTACTCCGCATTCCTTGCATACTGCGCTTTCTTTTACTTCTTTCATTCCGTAATCTATAAAGTGAGCGAATTCTAATTTACTTCCACAAATGGAGCATGTGCATTCCTTGTTTATTATCTCTTTGTGTCTTTTCTTTAGTGTTGAGTCATTCTTCATGTTCATTGTCTTTACCTCCCCTCTAACGTACCGCTTTGAATTTCACTAATATGACAATACTTATCGGCTTTTAGGTTAATATTTTTTAAGAAAGCGATAAAGCCTTGAAATATTAAGATTTTATGCTAAGTATATTTGAGTAGGGGGACTTATGAGCAATACAGCAATAAGATGGATAGGAACAATAATAATAGTTAGTATAGGTATATTAGTAGCGTACAAACTTACTCATAACTGGAAAGTAACAGAACAAAAAGTCTATAAACTTTCTGTTGTTGGGCGTACTTTTACTTTGCTTGATGGCAAGATATTAAAACTAGATATGAGCCTTGTATTTAAAGATAAGAAAGAAGCAGAGTTGGCCTCTGAAAAACAAGATGAACTTACTTACGACCTTAATGGCTTTATAAAAGAATTCTCTTCGTCTAGGTTTGAAGATAAAGATAATATAGATCGGTCAAGATATGAGTTGATGGAAAAATTAAAGAATAAGGGTTACAACGTCGAGTTCGTTACCTTTGATTCTAATCCAGTTACTTTTGAATATTGATATTTAGATTACTCTTCTCATTATATCGTTAGAGCTGTTGTTGCGTTCTCTGTGTGTACGTTTATTTTTCTTTCTTTCTAATTTTTCTGGGAATGGAGGAGGTGCATCTAGTGCTCTTCCCCACAGCATAGTATCTAGATCATTGTCTGAACAAATGCTAAAACAAGAAAAACAAATAACATCACCAAATTCATTTTTCTTAACATCAAAACTGTCGCAGACGGGGCATTGGTACTTCATAGCCAGTATTCTACCATAATACTAATGTGTTAGTTAACACTTTTTATGACTATCTCGGAGTTTTCGGGAAACCATTCTTGTCAGATTTTGCGTAAAAATTGCGTACGAGACCGATGCGACGCATTGGGAGACAGCGGCGAGCTAGCAATTTTAGCAAAATAGGACTTAGAATGGTCGAAAACGGAGACCTAGTCATAAAAAGTGTTAACTAACAACAAGTTGTATTCGGATATATTTATTAGAAAGATAATAAAATTTAATATAAGTGCTTGTAATTATTTATTTTATGTCGTAATTATTTTGAAAGGATTTTTATTTTTTATGTTGGAACTTAGATCAATATCTTTTTCATATTTAGTTAAAGGACCTTTGATCCTTGATACGCTGGACCTTAAACTAAATGGTCCAGGTGTTTTTCTTATCCTCGGTAATAATGGAAGTGGGAAATCTACTTTAATGGACGTTATGAGTGGTTTTAAAAGACCTGCTCAAGGGAACGTCATCATTAATGGAGTGGATCTTTATGGAACAGATACAGCGACTTATGAACTTAGTAAATTAATATCATATATGCCTGCTTCTTTGAAGTTACCGAACAACCTTTATGTTGATGACCTTATTCAACTTTATGCTGGCCCATATTATCCACAGGCTCTATGTACAGAGCTCGGTCTTGATAAGGTGAGAAATAAAAAATATTCTGAGCTGTCTGATGGATATAAGACAAGACTTGCTTTGAGTATTTGTTTATCAAGGGGTGCATATATTTTCTTAGACGAACCATTAAAGAGCCAAGACGAACAACTAAGGAAACTTTTTCCTCTTATACTTAAGAAATATGCTTTGGGTAGAACAGTTGTTGTTTGTAGCCCTCATAACATAGAAGCTGTAGAGTGGAATATGTCTTATGCAATAAAAAATGGGAGATTGATTGAATGTTAAGGTCGAGGGAACTTAAAGAACTTTTCCATAATCCTGTTTTTTACGTCATAGTTGCTGTATTCTTGTCTTTATCTGGATATAAGTTCTTTTCTTTATTGCAATCTTTTATAGAAGAGAGCAGTTATTATCCTGAATATGTTTATGGTTCAAAAATAAGTTCTATGATGGGGATGGATGTTGCTTACTACATCTTTCCTCAATTATTCATGTTTTATTCTTATTTATGTGTAATGGCTGTTTCTGTTCTTGGTTCAGGACTTGGACACGACAGGTTGATGGATATGGATAAGATAGAACTATTATCAACGTCTAAGAGTATAAAGGGTTTGATATTCAGGAAGATAATGTCTTGTTCTATCGTTATCTATGCCATGTTAATCCCGACATTGATATATCCACTTATTATAAATATCTTTACGTCAGTTGATTGGGGTTTGTTATTATCATCATACACAGGCATCTTCTTTCTTGTTCTAATGATGTCTGGCATAAACTCAATAATAGGTATTTTTAGATTTCCCGTTGCTGTAGGTATATTTCTTAATATGGTTATATTATTATTCTTACATTTCTATTTTTTTGAGAACATGTATTCTCCGTTCTTTTTTGGTGCTGTTAAACTTGATGTTATAACGATATTGTTATCAGCCTTAGCTCTAGCTACTTCTTTTTACAAGGCTGTTAGGATGTATATATGAAGAGGGCTATATTCTTTATATTTACAGCGCTTGGTTTTTTTGTCCTATTTAGTTTGATAATATTGCCAGAGTATAGGTTAAGGACGATCATTTTCTTACTTGTGTATTTGGTGGTCTATTATTTGCTGTTCAAAGCCATGGTTAAAGAACACATGTCGGCCATATTAGGCAGAATGTTCCCAAAAAGGTTTAAGTTGTTCGCTGTTTCCATAATTATTTTCATATCTGTGTTGTTATGTGCATATTTTGTGTTTGATACAAAGATAATAAAGAGACAGGTTTATTGGGTAACTCATTCAAGCTCTATGTCTCTTACACATGAACAAAAGGAATACTTAGAAAGATATATTACAGATAATTACGAGGTAATATATATAAAACCTACTAAAGGTCAGGATAATTCAGCCTTGTTCAACAGCATAATGCAAGAGCTGGTGCTTTATGCTCAGAATGTCAGGTATTCTGTTATACACCCTGTCGCACAGCCGGATAAATATTCTCAGATAAAGAGCAAAGCACCAAGTATCCTGCATGGAAATATTTTTGTGTTGATGGGAGATCGTTCTGTTATTGTAGACGCTGTTTCTCCTTATGAAATATTGAATGGTCTGTACAGGGTTAAGAGCGGTTTAAGTAATGTTTGTATCCTGCAAGGTCACGGAGAAGCTTCTATAGACGATTTTAGTGAGTATGGAGCAGGTCTTATTGCAGAAATGCTTAGAGACAAAGGGATTGTGCTTGTGAGATCCGATTTTAATTACATTGATCTATGTCCAACTACGGTGATTATTGATCCTAAAAAAGAGTTTTCTGGTACAGAGATCAAAAAACTAGAGGGTTACACCGGTTCACTTGTAATTATTGGTGGTGCAGAACTTTCTTCAATAAGGAAATTCTTGTCTCTGAAAGGGATTAACGTTTCTAAAGAAAAGATACACCAAGTAGAGCAATCTGTATTAAGGGATTATTATGGTGGACTGTTGTTGGATATAGTCAAAGAACATCCTGCCACCATTTATATGAAAAATCCGGCTGTTGTGGCGCATGCTTATTCAATGGAATGTAACGATTGTCAAATGCCACTCATGACTTCTTCTGGTAAAGTGTTGGCATTAAAAAAAGACTTGTCTGTTTTTACTGGCTCAGCTCTTTGTTCTAATTTTTTCATTAGGTTCAAAGGCAATTCACAGCTCCTTTTTGGTATGTTGAATAACGCCTGTTGTGGTGGCTCTGCTTTTATTCCGCCAGATAGCGAACAAGGTGTGCCTAAACTTTTTGCCATATCGCCGAGGTTCTTGAGTATGATATTCCTAACTGTAGTACTTATATTACCGTTCCTCTTTCTTTTACTCGGTATTTATTGTTTTAGATCAAACCGAGGTTGAAAAAAGAGAATTCTTTGATAGTATCCTTGTCATGTTAAAAGATTTTTTCTTTGGACTAAAAAAGTCCGCCTTTATGAATAAGTTTGCCCCTGCTGAAACAAGGGATGGTGCTTTTTTTTACTTTAAGGATAAGCTGGAAAAAGCAATTAAGGGTAACGACGACGTACAATTTAATAAAATAATAGCTGTGTTGTTGGATCGGTTCTCTGTTTCTGTTCAAAACAGCATAAAAGATGCAGAAGAAAAAAACACGATCAAGGATTTTATAATATCATTGGGTGATAGATCTATAGAGCCTGTTAAGTCATATATAGCTAAGAGTCACATAGTAGCACACCCAATAGAAATACTTTTTGAACTTATGGATAAAGATTCTGTTCTAACGTTCTTGAATGATATGCTTACTACAGATGATACTTTGTTCGATGACCCTGTGGTAGAAAAAAGGATAGAAGTTTTAAAACATTTTGCAGGAGAGACAAATTCCAGCGTATTATCTAAAGCAGGGGTTTATCTTAATGACTCAGATGATAGACTGGTAATAGCGTCTATAAGATTTGTCCGTGATTATGTTTTTGCTGATAATGATCCAGACATGGATAAAATACAAGAGGTAATGCTTAACAAATTCATAGACGAAGAAACCAGTATGAGAATAAAGATAGAACTGCTTAATGTGTTCATGGAACAGAATTGGAAAGTTCAGAATAATAAGAAAAAAATAGAAGAGATCCTACCAGAAGGTTATTTTATTAACGCGCAGGGCTATATTCGTGTGATAAACAGCGCCGTTAAAGCTAGAGAAGATTAATTAAAGTACATAAAACCTATTGCGCCAGTTGCTGTATGGATAGACATTAGGTTCCTTACTTTTGCACCATCATATATTACGCTCAAAGGAAGTGCATATTGGCCTTTGCTTCCCCATTTTAATACTTGCCAAGTTGCTCCAGCTTTCCATGAGAATCCAGCATTTGTTTCTGTTGTGGTATTTGTTGGGAATACAGTTGTGTTACATGTTAATATTCCAACACCAGCAGCAGCAAAAATAGAAAAACTATCCCAAATGAAATATTCAGGTCCAACAGCTACCGACGTAAATACAGGATAGTCAAAATCCCTTAGATTAAGACCTGTGTTTACAAATAATGTTACCATAGTTTTTTCTGCAACTTTAAATCCTAGTCTTAGTTCTCCGTTCATGTAAGGGGTGTTCTCCACTAGTAATTCGTTAGTGAAGATGCCTCCAAAACCTATTAAAGGAGATATATAGAAAAAGAATTCTTCTTTTTTATTTTCTTCAGCTTCGTTTTTTTGTTCGTTCGACTTTGCTATTTCTGTAGAGGCTGTAGTCGCTTTAGGTAGTACTCCTTGTCTTACGCATCTTGCAAGAGATTTATCGCCTTTGCTAGTCATTACATGTTGGCCTTCTTTGTCAAAAACAAAGTAGTATGAATTATAAGGGTCTCCGGGGATTAGATCTCCAGCCCAATAAGTAATTCCTTTTTTCATGTCCTTATTCAAGAGCCAAAGGTCTTTTTGATGATTTCTGGGTTTTATGCAAGCAGTTCTACTAGGATATCCTGCTATAGAGCAAACAGAATATTGGAGTTCTATTATGCTTGGTAACCTCCAGTCTGTTTTTCCGGCTGTTCTTAGATTGTTGCAGTATAGTTTTGCTTCTCCCCAGCTCATTTTGTCTGTTTCTGGCCCCCATATTACACCTGTCTCTGGGTCCATCCACCCACCATCTTGTTCTGTCCAACCAGCATTTTTAAGGTAGGCATCAACGCTTACCTTTTCTTGTGAGAATATTTCTGAAGAGATAATTAATATGGTAAATAAAAATAGTAACTTGGCTTTTAACATGTCAAACCTCCAACGCTTTTTACAAAGACCTAATACCTTAATAAAATATTCTTGTCTATTTTTATGTTATGTCATTAAATATTAATAGAAAGGCTTAATTCACAGTATTTTTAGGGGGGAAACTTAAATGAAGAGATTGTTTTGTTTATTAGTATTTATATCGGTGAGTACGTTTGTATATGCTCAAGATACATATATTAACGTTGGTTTGGGAGCAGACGTTCCTGTAAAGAAAGTTACCAATGGTTATGATGGAACAAGGTTTAGAATGGATGTGGAAATAGGAGAAAGATATTTTGGGTTTGTGGCTCAACCAGCTTTTGGAAATGGAGCCTTTAGTTTATTCCTTGGTCCAAGACTTATGTTACCTTTCCAGATAGGAAGCAGACCGTTGTTCATAATACCTGATTTTACAACCGGTATTGATTTTGGTTTTGCTAACAGTACTGTTGGTCTAGCTTTAGATTTTAAATTTGGCTTTAGGACCTTTTATGAATTCTCAAGAGGTTTTGGTTTTTCATTTAGGCCTTTTGGTATAGCCATAAGACCATTTAATGTTTGGTTCGGAGGTACCCCAAATCAGTCTCAGATATCTGTGGTTTACGAGATAAATGCAGGTATAGCATACTTCTTCTAAGACTGGTTTAAAAAATGAGATGGAACGTTATGAGATCCACCCTATAAATCCTAACAACAGGTTCATCCTGAAGGCGGTGGAGTCTCTGAATAAAGGTGACTTAATATCTTATCCTACAGGTGTGAACTATGGAATAGGGTGTGCTATTTCTTCTGCTCAGGGAGTAAGAACTCTTAATGCATTAACAGAAAGGCTTGGAAGGAACAGGCTACATACTATTATATGTAAAGATATTAGCGACGTTAGTAAATATGCTTTTGTAGATAATAAAGTTTTCAAAATAATGAAAAGATCTTTTCCGGGTCCATATACTTTTATTCTTGAAGCAACACCGTTGGTCCCAAAAATATGTCAGACCAGAAGAAAAACAATAGGGATAAGGATAGTTGATAATCCTGTGGTGCTTGCTATCTTGAACAAAATGGAATCTCCTCTGTTAAATTTTTCTGCACTACATCTTAACGAAGAGGAGTTAATAGAATCTCCTGCTCTGATAGAAGACATATATAGTAACTACATCTCTGTCCTTTTAGATATAGGACCAGTTCCTGCACTTCATACCACTGTCGTTGATTTTAGTTCTGGAGAAACTGTTATTGTTAGGCAGGGTGCAGGGGATGTCTCTAATTTATAGAGAACCACTTGTCCTTGTAGTTTATTAGTAGTTCTTTTTCTTTTAGATATTCCAATCCAAGTATTAGATCGTAAGGTTTGCCACTAAGGTTTGCCACTACTGCTTCTGTCTTGAAGTATGACCTATCAGTAGGTGTTATTATTATTTGTGCCTTGCTTATCGAACACGAATCACAATTTGTGTTCGATACAGCAATTTCGCGGGTCTTTAGTGATAAAAGATTTTTTAATTTTTCTGATATTACAGGCTCTATATTGCCAAATGAAAGAGTTGCCTTTATTGGAGAGCTGTTAACCATGACTTCAAAAATAGGATAGCCATCTATGATTTCAAACTTAACAATATCCTTTGGCTCTTTTATTCCGTCATTTTCGTATAAAGACAGGAGCCGTTTTTTGTCATTTATGTATAGTATTCCTTTAGAAAGGATGTCATTACCAATTATACCAGGTATCTTATAGCTTGTTCTAGTCCCTGTGCTAGTCTTCTTTATAGTAATAGGAGGGTTATCTATTTTATTTTTTCCAATCATAAGATTGTTAAAAGGATATAGATAATCTTTAGGTTCACCCTCGTAGTTTTTAAGGTAGTATTCGTAATCTATAAAAGATTCCTTTAATAATGGTTCTACGAACATCTTTACGCTTAACTTGTCGTTAAGTGTAACTGGTATGAATAGACCATCCTTATCAGTAAAGTAAGGTGTGTTATTTTTTTGAGAACTTAGTTCTGGGAATGTAGGCGCTGGCTTAGAATAAGTTTCTTTTTTTTCTAGTCTTTTTATATATTCACCCTTTGCATAAAAGGTTCTTCTTTTGATCCCGAAACCAGCACGATATTCATATTGGAATGATCTTGTTTCTTCAAAAAGTTCACCAGATCCGCTTATGAGGTAATACGACGTAGTTTCTGTTCCCTTTCCGTTGAACTTGCCTTTTAAAACTACTTTTTTCCTAGATTCTATTCTTATTAATCGTATTTTGTCTTTTCCTATCTTTTTGGTCTCGAATCCTACTATCTTGTTTAGAACTTCTTTTTTTAACATTAACCAACCATCGCTTGATTCGGTATCCTCTGTGGTACTAAAGACCTGATCACATCTTACGGATTTTATCAGACCAGGTATTGCTGTATTAGAATTCTCTGTTTTACCTGTAGGATAGAACGGATAAAAACTATACCATGGTAACTTAGACGGCGATAAACCAACTAATTCCGCTATATCAGAATCTACGTCGTCTATTATTGCTTCATATACTTCATAGCCATTTTCTTTTCTTTCCACAGGGTGGCTGACTGACCTAAAACTTATAGTTTTACTTTTGACGTACTTATCACCTTCATTTGACCAGATACTCGCTGTCACTTTGTTGCCGTACTTATATAGTGTATTTTTGGGGTAATTAAGGTACATAGAAATATTATCTAAACAGGAACTTGAATTTCCAAAGGAATAGGATATTAAGGTAAAATAAAGAGCAATTAACATAGATATATATTATTGCTGAGAGGGGACATAAGTCAATGTTTGATGAAGAAAAAAAGACAGATGCCAATGTTTTAGCTCAGGCAGGTACCGTTCTTCCTACCACATTACCAGTAGTGCATCTTAACAATGCCCCGGTATTCCCAGGGCTTGTTGCACCAATAATACTTCCTCCTGGGCCATTGGTTAAGGCCGTAGAGATAGCAATGAGCCAAACAGGCCATGTTGCTCTCATAATGGCAAAGAGTGGTTCAAAAACCCCTAGTATAAAGGACCTATATTCTATTGGTGTTACGGCTAAGATATTAAAGAAGATTAACATGTCAGATGGTGGTACCAGTGTTCTTTTACAGGGAGTAAAAAGATTTAGGGTCGTACAGTTCATAAAAGATGCTCCGTTCATTGTAGCAAAGGTAGATAATTTAGAAGATATAGTCGTAAAAGATATTGAATTGGATGCATTATCAAGGTCTGTAAGAGGTATAGTTAAATCGCTATCACAAACAAGTCCATTATTCAGCGAAGATTTAAGACTTGCAATGATAAATGTTCCAACACTTGGCATGATGGCAGACCTTATAACTTTTACTATTGGGCTTGAACCAGAGCTTGCTCAGAAATATCTTGAAGTTTTAGACGTAAAAGAGCGTTTTAGATTATTGCTTGGATATCTCAAAAAAGAACAAGAAGTAAGTGAACTGCAAAGCAAGATAACTAAAGAAGTGAACGAAAAGATCTCTGCTATGCAAAGAGAGTACTTTCTTAAAGAACAATTAAAGGTAATTAAAAAAGAGCTTGGCTATGAACAGGATGAAAAATCACTCGATATAAACAAACTTAAGGAAAAATTAAAGGATAGCGGTATTAGCGAAGAAGGTGCTAGCGTCGTAAAGGAAGAACTGGAAAAGTTGGCCATGATACCAGAAGCCTCTCCTGAATATTCTGTGACAAGGAATTATATAGATTGGCTTGTTTCTTTACCGTGGAACAAGTTGAGTAAGGACAGCCTTGATATTTCAAAGGCAAGATCTGTGCTTGATAAATACCATTATGGTCTGGATAAAGTTAAGGACAGGATACTTGAGTATCTTGCTGTCAGAAGGTTGAATGAAAAATATGAAGGGAACATATTGCTGTTCCTTGGACCTCCGGGAGTTGGAAAAACATCTTTAGGAATGGCCATTGCCGACGCTATGGGCAGAAAATTTTTTAGATTCAGCCTTGGTGGCATGAGGGATGAGGCCGAAATTAAGGGTCACAGAAGAACCTATATTGGTTCTATGCCTGGCAAGATAGTACAGGGCTTAAAAAGAGTAGCTACAAAAAATCCAGTGGTAATGTTGGATGAAGTGGATAAGCTTGGTATAAGTTTTCAGGGAGATCCAGCAGCGGCGTTGTTAGAAGTCCTTGACCCCGAACAGAACTTTAATTTTGTTGATCACTATATAGATGTTGGTTTCGACCTTTCACAAGTTCTTTTTATTTGTACCGCTAATTCTTTTGATACTATCCCTCCAGCGTTGTTTGACAGGATGGAATTAATAGAGTTTCCTGGCTACATAATGGAAGAAAAAATAACTATAGCAGAAAAATATCTTCTTCCTAAATTATTAAAAAAACATGGTCTTAAAAAAGTAGATTTCTCTCTTACAAGGGACCTGATAAGGCTGATCATAGAAAAATATGCAAGGGACCCCGGTATCAGAATGCTAGAAAAACAGATCTCAGCGTTGATGAGAAAAACAGCAGTTGCTCTTTCTGAAAAGAATAAAAAGAAATTAGTGTTTGATGCAAATAACATAGAAAAATACCTTGGACCTTACAAATTTACAGATGAAAGTAAGCGCAGAATAGACGTGCCAGGAGTCGTTACAGGTTTGGCATGGACAGCTTATGGTGGAGATATACTGTTCATAGAGTCTAACTCCATTAATTCATCTAAGGGCGAATTTAAATACACAGGTCAACTTGGTGGAGTAATGAAAGAGTCTGCAATGATCGCAAATACTTATGCAAAAAAATGGATATCTCTTAACAAGAAAGCAAATTCAAAATTCTTTGACGAGAACGAGATACATCTTCATATCCCCGGTGGAGCTGTGCCAAAGGATGGGCCTTCTGCCGGTATAACAATGTGTTTGTCGTTAATAAGTCTTGCTCTAAACGAACGTGTAGCTCCAGACATAGCAATGACTGGTGAACTCAGCATAGTAGGAAAGGTATTGCCTGTTGGTGGTATAAAGGAAAAGATTATTGCCGCTGTAAGAAGTGGAATAAAAAGAGTAATACTTCCAGAAGAAAACAAAAAAGACCTTAAGGATATACCAGAGAATATCAAGAAGAAGATAAAATTCATTTTCGTTAAGGAGATGGATGAAGTAGTTAAGCTTGCTCTTAAACGCTAGGCATTTATTTCGAAGTGTTTGCAGAACGAGAACCTTGGTACGTGTTTATCTCCATAGTCCATTACATAAAAATAATTGTGCTGGTCTGTAGGGTATTCAAAAGAACATTTTTGTTCAGGTTCGTTAAAATGAGAGCAGTCTATACACTTGTACTTAAAGTTGTACTTTTTTGCCTCATCCTTGAATTCTTCTGAGAACGGAAAATCCATTCAGAATATATTAGATCTTGTGTAGTATTCGTAATTCTTGTAAACGCCTTTTGTATACTTGATCCTGTTACCACAGGTAGGACATACAAGATACATACCACCACATCCAGTTCCTTTAGCTTTTACTAGTTCCATATCCTTTCCACAATTAGTGGCTGGGCATTTAACCGTTAATTTTCCTCTGTTCAAGTTCTCAGCAGTGTTGTTACCTTTTCCCATGTCTTTCCTCCTGAAATATCTGACGCATGTTATCAGAACAAACTAATTGTTGTCAAATACTTGTTTATTCAATGATTTTAAGGTTATAGCCCTTGTCTTCTATGTTTTCTGTCAATACGTTACTAGTGTACAAAAACTGAGAGCAACTTTTTTGTGATATTTTTGCCTTACATTTAATTGTTTCTTTTGCTTTTTCTTTTTCTAAAAATTCTTGGCGTGAGATTGCCTTGTTACCGAACAAATATTTATTTTCATTAAGCACTATCATTAGGTTAGCTACACTATCTACATCCTTATCTATGGTAGTCCATTTTACCTTTGTTATGTTGTTTGGAATAATTTCGATGTTATCGAAGTTGGAACAGTTTTCCTTATCGATTAGTTTAGCGGTTTTTATTTTTTCTTTATTGTCGAAAGTGTACACAACAGTAATTATACAAGTTTTGTCGTCTCTGAATATTTTTCCGTCCTCTAATCCATATTTTACTTCATAATCACAAGGATATTGAAAATTAATATTATCGGCACTTAGACCGTTACTTAAAATAAAGAAAATCACAAATAATAGTTTACTCATAATATTGCTTCTTATAATATTTTTATGGTACTTGTCTATTATTTCTTGCTTGGAGGTTACAGATGGCTCATCCTTTTAAAGCTTATGATGTTAGGGGATTATATGGCAAAGATATAGATGAAGCACTAGCCTATAAGATAGGCCGTGCCTTTGTTTATTATCTTGGTGCTAAAACAGTCGCTGTAGGAAGGGATATGAGGGATTCTTCCGTTACTTTGGGAGATGAACTTATCCGTGGCCTTAGGGATTCTGGTGCTGATGTAATAGATATAGGTCTTGCAAGTACAGATATGCTCTATTTTGCTTCTATACATCTTGGTACAGATGGAGCAATAATGGTTACAGCCTCTCATAATCCAAAAGAATATAATGGTTTTAAGTTTACCAGAAAAAACGCAATACCCATTGGAATAGAAAGCGGTCTTGCAGATATAGAGACTGTGGTAAGGAATGGCAGTTTTTCTGATAACAGCAGGCCCGGTAGTCTTAAAAAAGTTGAATTGTTAGATGAGTTTATTAAGTTCATGCATTCCTTTGTTAAACCGAGCGAGTTAAAACCACTTTCCGTAGTAATAGATGCCGGAAACGGCATGGGTGGACTTGTTATGCCAAAGTTGTTGGCAGGGTCCCCGTTAAAAGTAACTCCACTTTTTTATGAGCTAGATGGTAATTTTCCAAATCATGAGGCCAATCCTTTAGAGGAAGAGAACAGAAAACATCTGGAAGCAAAGGTAAAAGAAATAGGCGCAGACCTTGGGGTAGGGCTAGACGGTGATGTTGATAGGGCCTTTTTTGTTGATGGTAAAGGAAAGTTCTGTAGTGGTGACTTTATACTTGGCCTTTTAGCTAAGGAAGTTTTAAAAAAACATCCTAAAGCTGTAATAGCTTATGACGTTAGATGCTCAAGATATGTTACTGATACCGTCGAAAAAA
>JAKIZQ010000069.1 GCA_022707945.1 Bdellovibrionales bacterium | reverse complement strand
CCCAAGCTGAAGCACCTAAGAATATATCAAGACCACCCTTCATAAATCTCTTAAATCTATCTACTCCCATTATCTTCTTCAGCAGCTCAAGATCTGCGTCCGTATAATCTTCTATATCTGATATCAATTTATTACCAAATTCGTCCACCAACATCCAAAGTATTTTCCCTGGACCCACCATAAAATCCCTTGGGAAATATATGGCTTTAGAACGATATATTGCATGAAAATTACCGTCGTTACCACGAATGCCTATATCTACCATAAGGTTCCTGTCACTCTTGTTGTGCCTCAAATACCAAGTTCCAAAACGGTGATGGACATCCATGTCCCACCACTCGTGTGCATTATAACCGTTGAACTCAATATTGGTTACATCATAAACCCTAAGAGTAAGTTTACCAGGTCCAAAAGCAGAGATAACACCGTCTATAGTGTCTTGTCTTACCTCCCAATATATGAAAGCGAATTTTGGATCTATAGGAAGTATAACGACCTTATTTATGTCATAAGTATGTGGTGGTTCCTCTGTTTGCATAGGGTCTTTATGATAAACATTAGGGGCTGTGTGTGCACCTATGTCATATTTTGTTAAAGTAAGTTCTTCGTTTATACGATAATCAGGCTCTGCTACAAGAACTTTTATCTTCTTCGTAGTTTTTTTTGTTATAACCTTTTTAGTCGATACTTTTTTAGTTGTTATCTTCTTTTTGGTCGTTTTTTTTGTAGTTGCTTTTTTTGTAGGTTTTTTTACTACTTTCTTAATTTCTTCCTTTGGTGCCTTTTTTGAAGAAACTTTTTTAGTACTTTTTATAGGTTTGCTTTTTACGGTCTTGCTAGTTTTACTACTCTTAGTTTGTTTAGTAGCCTTTTTAGCGACCTTTTTTATCGTTTTTTTAATAGCCATAACTATCATCCCCTCTAAGACAAATTGAGTATATTTATATTGCTCTATTTTGCAAGATAAATACTGTTGATTTAGCTTCTTAAATGTGTGAATAATCCATGAATACTATGTCAAGATATAGACGTTCAAATCCAACTCGCTTATCAGTTCTAATAAACCAGAACCTTTCTAAGCTACCACTGTACTCATTAACAAAGAACTGGAAGAGCATCGTAGGAAATATACTGTTCAAATCAACGACACCTCTAAAAATAAAAGATCAAACACTAATTGTTGGAGTTAGTACTCATTCTTGGATACAAGAACTAAACATGACAAAAGAAACCATGTTAGAAAAAATAAAACCTTACTGTACAGAAATAAAGGACGTTAAGTTCATTCTTTCAAAGAAGAAACAAATTCCTTAACAAACTCAATTGCACCATCTTTATCGCTAAAAGCACCTTCAAACTGAGCTTCTCTTGCAGCCTCTATTATAATAGAAAACCTTGGAGAAGGTTTGTAGCCAAGTTCTATCAACAATTGGCCATCCACTAATGCTTTTGGCAAAGCATTCTTTTCTTTAAGTTCTGTATACTCCTTGTTTAAATACTCCCAATTAGAAAGATCCCCGTGTGAGGCTTTGATGTCAAAATAATTAAGGTCTATGTGATCCTGAAAAAGCTCTCCCTCTTTTTCCATTAAGACCTTTAGACGTCCTTTACGCATTTCTTGAGATCTTCCATATCTCATATGTTCACGTATCAACGCGCAAATATCGTCCGTCTCTTTTTTGGGGAATTTTAATCCTTCAAGTATCTGTCTTGCAAGTTTTTCTCCCTCTACGTTATGGCCATTAAAACGTATCCTGTCTTCTTCATCCTTGGGCAAGGTCATCGTAGCTGGTTTACCAATATCATGCAAAAGAATCGCCCACATGAGTACCCATCTTGATCCTAGGTCTTTTAATTCTTTTGCCGCGATATCTAAAGCTATCATCGTGTGCGTCCATACATCTCCTTCTGGATGATATTTTTCCGGCTGTTCAACGCCCTTTAATGCACACAACTCTGGAATTATTTTTTGAAGCACATTAACCTGATACAAGAACTGGAACGCTATTGAGGGTGTTTTTGTTATAAGACTTTTTGTAAGTTCATCCCGTATCCTTTCTTTGCTAACCCCCTTAACAGGATCATCTATTTTTAGTATGGAATCATACGTCTCGCTATCTATTGCATAATTAAGATGAGCAGCAAATCTTGCACATCTTAATATCCTGAGTCTATCCTCTTTGAACCTTTTGAGTGGATCACCAACGGCTCTTATTATGCCAGAATGAAGATCATCTAAACCACCAACGTAGTCATAAAGATTACTATCAACTGGCTCCCAAAAAAGTGCGTTTATAGTAAAATCCCTTCTATCTGCATCTTGTTGTGGTGTAGAAAAAGCAACCTTGCTTGGATGACGGCCATCCTTATAATCCATATCTTCCCTAAAAGTTGAAACATGATAATCGTTACCGTCAACGTGTATTATACAAACGCCAAATCTTTCTCCTACCATTATAACTTTTTTGAACAAGTTCTTTATTTCTTCTGGAGTTGCTCCAGTCGCTATATCTATTTCTTTTGGCCTCAGCCCTATAAGGACATCCCTAACGCAACCACCGACGAAAAAAGCCTGATGATTATGTTGTTTTAGTACATGTACTATCTTTACTGCACCGTCATAAACTCTTGGATGAAAGGCAGTAGCGTTTATCTTATAATTTATTATCTGGGGTAATGAGCTCATATGAGGCTCCATTTTTCGTTATTCACAGTCCAACCTTTCAATGCGTTGTAGTCCAATAGTAAAGAGACCCTGTAATTTTTTTTATTACCATTAATAGTTCTTGTCACCATCATCCCAACATTTCTTGAAATACCTTCACCAACAACATCTATATCCTCTATATCTATCAAACCTTTCTTAGAATATTTGTTGTTCTTCAACCATTTGTTATTAAGGAACTTGAGTATTGAGGTCATAGCATCTTCTGCAGGCACTATAACGACACTACCTTCTGATGAAGGATATATCTTTCTCCAACCACGTTCACTGGACAAAAGCATATATAAGGTCATATTACCTGAATTACTCCGTGATGAAAAAGTAAGGTATACAGCGTTAACTCCCTGAGGAGATATTAATATCCCTTTTACATATGCATCCTTATATGGAAAAGCAAAGGACGGAAAAAATTCTTCAAAGTTCCTGCCAAAATCACGAGAAACGAGGTTGTCAGCTAATAACCAGCCGTCCTGGGTTACAGCTATTTCATATTTTCTTGAATCAAGTTTTTTAAGCCTATACCATTTTTTATCTATATATGGACTTACCAAAATGTTTTCTTTTCTTAATTTGATAACAGCCTCTATAGGAACTGAGTCATATATTGATTCTTCTATTTTATTTGGACGAACGAACTTTAATATTTCAGAAGGCACTTGATAGGTCTTACCTGAATACATGATGGTACTCACAGAACTATTAGTAAGTCTAAAGTCTCTAAATTTTTTGCCTGAGGTTAATTTTTTATTTGGAGTAACATCTTTAACAACATCATTATAAAGATCACACTCTTTTTCCAGAAGAAGAGATTCTCCTTGTATGCCTACACAATCCTGCTTTACAAAACCAATTCTCTTTTTAGACTCAAAGAGTTCATACCAAATAGCATTATCTGTGCCCATCAGTATAACATCAGCATCTTTTGGTAGTACTGTACCTTGGACATTGTAATCTGCGCCAATTTTTATACCAGCATATAAAGAATGGCATAAAAAAACAATTATTAGAAAACGTATCAAGATCATATGACAATGATACAAAGTATTATAGTTCTGGTCAACAAAGGGTTGTTACACCCTGTTATTTATTGCATGCTTACAGTATCAGTAGTAGTTGTTGTTATCTTTTTTGCTGCTTTTGGTGTTTCTGTTTTATAAGCAAGATGTGATCTGCCTATATGATGTTCCGTATCAACTTCTGGAAGACCACCATAATTCTTAGACCATATCTTATCCGCATGTTCCTTCCATTCAGTAGCTATGGAATCAATCTCTTCTGCTAATTTACCAGCTAAAAGTGTTTCTCCACCTGGCTGAGAAGGCTTTGCACCAAATCTTGTTATGTGATCCCTAAATACCTGTGGTCTATCTATTATCATACATGGTCTTAATGGGTTTGTCATTTCACCATGACGACTCCTTATAGCCCTAAAGTAATCAGACATCATTATCTCTTTCAATGGTTTTTCGAATATATTATCAACGTAGAATTGAGAGAACACACAAGGTTCAACATTACCAGCAGCGTTAATGTGGAAATATGAACGACCACCAGCTATACAGCCACCAGTCAAGACACCATCATTCCAAAAATCAGCGACTACTATGTCTTTTGTCTTCCTAAGTTCAACTATCTTTTTCCATCTGTAAGCTCTTTGTTCAGGGCTTGTCATTAAAGAGGTGTCTGGTTCTCTGCCAACTGGCATGTAGTTAAAATACCAACCTATGCTTGCGCCCTTATTTATCATTTTATCGACAAACTCATCAGATACAAGAAGTTCATTATTGAATTTTGTTGGTGTAACGGAATAACCAAAGAACACACCATTCTTCTTAAGATCATCCATCGCTCCCATTACCTTTGCATATACACCGTTGCCTCTTCTTTCATCAGTTTCGTTCTCATAACCTTCGACAGAGATGCATGGTACTACGTTGCCAAGCTTAGCCAGACGTGGTGCCAAGTTCTTTGTGTGTATAAGTGTCCCGTTAGTATAAGTCATAAAAATCATGTCATTATGTTTTTCAAAAAGGGTAAGAAGATCTTCTCTTGCGTATGGTTCTCCACCAGAAACCACGACGTAATATATTCCCATCTCTTTTGCTTCGTTCATTATTCTGTCAAGGGTCGCAAAATCCATTGCATCTGCCCTATCATAGTTAGCACTATAACAACCAGTACATTTAAGGTTGCATCTCATAGTCGGTGATATAACAAAAAGAAGTGGTGAACAGCCATTCTCTTCTTCCATTTTATATCTTCTCTTTCTTGCATTTATGAAGTAGTTACCGACCATATTCTCTACCATTTTCTTTCTTACGTTTGGATGTAGTTCTCTCCATCTATGTTTTAGCATCCTCATAACACCAAGAATAAATTCCCTACCTTCTGGAAATTTAACTATCTGTAACTGTTTCTTGCTGATGCTAGTTAAGACCTCGTCTGGTAAATAACTAATTAAGTTGGCCGCTGTAAGTACTGTCTTGTTAATAATTGCGCTCTTTAAACTCATTTCCAAATATCCTCCATGATATTGATACACAAATCTATTACTCTATATTAAGCAAGCTTCATGCCAAAATAAAAATTAGTAATATTAGATAGTTATGGACAAGCAAAAAAATCTGACCCTCACTCCATGCACATATACGTGCATATTACTAGTCCAGTCAATCAAGTTAAAATCCTTTATTCATAAGCCTAAGCCGTTTATGTACATAAATGTACACATAATACTATCAAAACAGCTCTTGCCTAAGATAACAATTAATGTCTATCCTATTGTCTATGTCAGACAGAGGTTCAATAAAAAGAGCACTACTTATATTCAGTGGCGGAACTTTTCTAAGTAGAATTACCGG
>JAKIZQ010000068.1 GCA_022707945.1 Bdellovibrionales bacterium | reverse complement strand
TCTTCCCATAAAAGATATGGCCTTAACGCCAGCGACTTTATCACAGACCCTTACACAAGTTCCACATTTTATACATTTAGAGGCTTCATAAGTAAAAAGCCCAATACTATCGTCTATAAAATGTTTTTCTCCACCTGTTGAGCCATTTACCTTGAACTTATACGGTTCTGCTTTATATTCCAAAGAAAGTTCTCTTAATGAACAATCCTGTATAGAAGAACAACCACAATCAAGACATCTTTCAGCTTCTTTTGTACAAGTAAGTTCTGTAAACCCTAGCTCAGCTTCAGAAAAGTCCTTGATCCTTTTTTCTGGCAACCTGTGGATAGCTTCATGTGACTTAAGACTCACATATGAACTTAAGTCATTAACAAGGATTCCTTTCTGTCTTTCTGAATAAAAAGCCAGCTCGTCATTAGACATACAAAAAGACAGAGCAAGTTTTCTGCCATCAGATACAGCTTCTATAACACTGGTAGCTCCATTCTTTGCATCACCACATAAAAGTACTTTTTCATCTATAGAAAATTCATTGGCTGCTTTTTGTCCTATTGCATATACGAGCACATCAAAATCCTTTTCAACTCTAGCACCAGTCTCACATATTTTTTTTCTTCCAGAACTATCAAGTTCACAGGAAAGTTCCATCACCCCAAAACTTATTTTTTTATCTTTAAGTTCTATAGGTGCCAAAAGTTCATACAACTTAACACCTTCTTTTAATGCGTCCTCTACCTCTATACTTTGTGCAGGCATCTGCTGACGAGTCCTTCTATAGCAAAGACTCACGTCGCTAAAGCCAAGCCTTAACAAAGTCCTTGCAGAATCTATTGCACTGTTACCACCACCTATGACGACAGCTTTTTTACCGCTAATATTTATATTACCTGTGCTTACAAGTTTTAAAAAAGATAAGGCAGAAAACACATTATCGTGATTAGCTTCTCCAAGACCAAGGCCTGATTCTTTCCATGTACCTGTGCTAACAATCACTTTATGGTATTCTTTCTTTAGATCAACAAGCATTGATTCGTCTACGTTAACCTTTGTCTTATATTCTATCCCCAGCCTTAATATAGAAGCTATTTCTCTATCAAGGATAGTCCTTGGCAATCTATATTCGGGAATAGAATATCTTAACATGCCCCCGAGTTCAGCCTCTTTTTCGTAAATAACTGGTTCGTGTCCGTTTATTTTAAGATAGTACGCACAAGAAAGTCCAGCGGGGCCACTCCCTATTATCGCTATTTTCTTAGAATCTTTATTATTCCTTATTAATTTTTTTTCTGTTTCAAAGAGTTCTTTATCTAATTTTTCGTATACAGTGTCCCCTATTCTTCTTTTTATAAGTCTTATCGCAAGAGAAGAATCTAAATGTGTTCTTGAACAATCTTTTTCGCAGAAAGCAGGACAGACTCTACCTACAACACTTACAAAAGGATTTTTCTCTCTTATCCTAATGAATCCATCAAGGTCGCTGGAGTTTTTTGCAAGTATTATATAATCCCTAACATCAATACCCGCAGGGCAACTTGTCTTGCAGGGGCTAAAACAATCTGCGTCATGTTCAGATAACAAAAGATCCAAGGCAAGTTTTCTATATTTTATTACTTCTTCATCCTTGGTGGATATTTCCATACCATCTACAACGTTGGCAGAACAAGAGGGTAAGAACCGCCCTGTTCTAAGATCTTTAACCATACAAACAAAACAAGAAGTATAGTGAGGAAACCTCTTATCGTAACAAAGAGAAGGTATTTCTATGCCATTCTTTTCTGCAAGTTCCATTATGGTGCAGACAGATGAAAATTCTATTTTTTTACCATCTATTATAACGAACATCCCTACCTCTTTAACACCGAAGAAAATTTACAAACCTTGTAACACCTACCACAACTTATACATTTTGAACTATCAATGGAACATATCTTCTTACCGTCTGCTCTCTTAGTTTCAACTATCGCAGATACTGGACATTCTTTTTTACACAACATGCAACCAACACATTTTTGTTCATCTATTGAATATTTTGTTAGAGCGGAACAAACCCCTGCTGGACATCTCTTATCTTTTATATGTGAATGGTACTCGTCTATAAAATATCTTAATGTAGTAATGACAGGATTAGGAGCTGTTTGACCCAGCCCACACAAAGACAATTTACTTACTGCATCACTTAGCTCATACAATCTTTGAAGATGATCATCATTAGACCTTCCATTAACGATGTCTTCAAGTGTTTCAAGCATCCTTTTTGTACCAACACGACAAAAAGTACACTTTCCACAAGATTCTTTAGTCGTAAAAGACAAAAAGAACCTAGCTATATCCACCATACAAGAACTTTCATCCATTACTACAAGACCACCAGACCCAACTATAGCTCCACTTTGTTTTAGTTCTTCATAGTCTATACGTAGATCAAGTAAAGAAGCAGGAAGACAGCCTCCACTTGGACCACCTATTTGAACTGCTTTAAAATTTTTATCATTCTGTATGCCTTTTCCCACGTCGAAGATAAGTTCTCTTAGACTCATCCCAAAAGGTATTTCTACCAATCCCCCTCTTTTAATTTTACCTGCTAAAGCAAAAACTTTAGTACCCTTACTATTTGCATATCCAGTTTTTTCATATTCACCTGGGTTATTCATTATCCATGGAACTGCCGCAAGTGTTTCTACATTGTTTATTATCGTCGGTTTTCCCCAAAGACCACTCTCTACAGGATATGGTGGTCTAAAACGCGGCATACCACGTTTACCTTCTATAGAAGCTATAAGTGCAGTTTCTTCTCCACAAACAAAAGCTCCTGCTCCTTCTCTTATTTCAACAGGAACATGAAGAACATTTTTATCGTTTGCATCTTTTATTGCCTTATTCAAGGTTTTAAGTGCCAAGGGATATTCTGCCCTAACATACATGAAACATTTTGTTGCACCTGTTGCATAAGCCGCTATTTGTAATCCCTCTATAACGCTGTGAGGATCTCCCTCAAGAACAGATCTGTCCATGAAAGCGCCAGGGTCTCCTTCATCACCGTTACATATTACATATTTTTCCTCTGATATCTTTTCCATAAGCATACGCCATTTTTTTGCTGTAGGAAAACCAGCTCCACCTCTACCTCTAAGACCACTTTTTTCTAATACATCCAAAACCTGTTCTTTACTTATCTTTGCACTCCTGCATTTAGATAGAAAAGAATAACCACCAACGGAGATATAATCATTTATGTCCATTGGATCTAACCAACCAGCGTTCCTAAGAACAACTCTTTTCTGACCTTTAAAGAGATCATTGAATAAACCCTGTTCTGATCCATCATAGATGACCCTCGGAGCAAGATGCGTATCTACGTCTTTGCCATCACATATAGCTTGAATACTTTCTTTGTCTTTCTGTGTATCTGTAAGATATGAAAGCCCTACAACTCTTCCCTCTATATATATGAATGCCGTAGGTTCAAGGGCACAAAGTCCTACACAAGAAGTAGCTTTTACTTCTACATCCTTTAATGTCCTGAAAGAGTCTAACACCTTCTGTGATCCAGAAGAGATTCCACAAGTACCCATATTAACGATTATCTTTGCCAAGCTCATTTATAAGACTCCAGTATCTTAGAAAGCTTATCCCTGTTCACCTTACCAAAAACATCTTTATTTATCATTACTGCTGGAGCCAAAGAACAACAACCAAGGCAAGCAACCTCTTCTAAAGTAAAACGAAGGTCTTTGGTGGTATCTTCACCATCTAGAAGACCCAAAAGTTCTCTTACTTCTGTTACAAGTTCTAAAGAACCTGAAACATGGCAAGCAGTACCTCTACAAACTTTTATAGTATGTTTGCCAAGTGGTTTTAATCTGAACTGAGAATAAAAGGTAATAACCCCATATATCTCAGATTCAGCTATATTGAATTCCTTAGATATCCTTTTTACTTCATGTTGGCTGACGTATCCAAATTTTGCCTGTGCATCTTGAAGTTGTTTTATAAGACCACCATGTATATCAATGTCCGTCATATAAGCTCCAACTGTTTTAATGTCTTCCATGACCTTCTTGCAAAGAAAGGAAGCTCTTTAGACGACGAAAGATACGCTATAGTTTTTTTATCTGATGGATATCCACTCCCAAAATCACCGTGTATACATTTTAACTCATCTATTATCCCATCCCTAACTACCTTTGCAAGAACGCTGGCACAAGAGACCACGGGATATATATCATCGGCCTTAAAGCTACAATTTATGTTAATATCCTTTCCAACTAATGTGGTTAATTTTGACAAAAACTTATTCGGTTCTAACGGGGAGTCAACATAAACATCAGCGATACCATTATAAGAAGATATTATTCTTCCAAACATTTCGCCTTCTAGCTCGTTTAGTCCGCCATTTTTCACATACGAATCAATTTCATCTGGCCATCTTACATCAATGAAATACCACTCTGCTTCATGTTCTATCATATCAAAGAACATAGCCCTTTTTTTTACACTAAGTTTTTTAGAATCTTTAACACCAACTATTTTTATCTTATCACAAACATCTTTTGATAATACAACACCTGCAGCCACAAGTGGTCCAAGAACAGGCCCCCTGCCAGCCTCATCTATACCCATTAAATAAGGAGCTTTATCCATATATTAAAATTATTTCAATTTATCTTCAATGTCATCAAGAATGTGCTATAAAGCACTATATGACTCTTTACTATATCTCTGATCGGATAGTACCAAGACTATATTCTGAATATGGCTACGTAAGGCAACTTGCCTATGAAATAAGTTCAAGATATGGGTCAGATGAAAAATTCAAGGTCATGATATTCAGCCAATATAATACAGCAAAAAAACTACAAAGGGAATTCGAACTAGAAAGCAACAAAGTTGCACACGGTAAAACACCTAAGCTAATAAGCAGCATGATATACCGTCATGTTAAAATACCGATAAGGACCTTTGAGGAAAATAGTATAGTACATACTTTTAGCTCACCTTCCATTAAAACTCTTCATAAAGTCAAACGTGTCTTTGAACCTATCTCTATAAAAAAATATATAGCGCCACACTTATTCAAATCTACAGAAAAGTTCTTTTCATCTATAAAAGATATATCAAGGTGTAATGCTGTAATAGCTCATAACGAATATATGGCAGAGCAAATAAGTTCTAAACTATTTATTGATAATGAACTAATAAGGATTATTCCGCGAGCGGTAGATGTAAAAATAGACAATGGATATATTTCTTCCATAAAATTACCAGAAAAATATATATTATTCTCTGGCAGAATAGAAAGATATAAGAACCTAGAAAGACTTATCAACGCATTCACGAAGATAGCACCAAAAGATCTAAGTATTGTCTTCACCGGTGATTCTCAGGACAAATCATATTTCATGAAATTAAAGAAATTTGGAGAACAGCTCTTGGGAGAAAGGATAACTTTCACTGGTTATGTAGATAAAAAAAATCTTTGGTACATAATGAAGAACGCAACGTTATTCTGTGAGCCATCATATGTAAATGATTTCCCAGAAAGTATCATAGAGGCACAGGCCCTAGGAACACCAGTCATAGCATCAAACATCGAACCACATAAAGAAACCTGTAAAGAAACAGTGCTATATTTCAATCCATCGTGTGATGATTCTATACAAGAAATGTTATCAACTGTGGACGACAGAAAAACACTAGAAGCCC
>JAKIZQ010000067.1 GCA_022707945.1 Bdellovibrionales bacterium | reverse complement strand
TACTTTTTTTCTCTTAAAAGATGGGAAGAAAATAAAAAGACTTATGTTAAATATGTTGCCTAATAGATATCTTGAGTCAGGAGTCGTGCTTATAGATAACATCAATAAACAAATGGGTGGTTTCATACAGGCGCGTCTTTTAGAGACTGGAGTACTAACACTTATTATATACATTGGTCTTTTGCTACTTGGTATAAAGTATGCTTTACTGCTATCATTGATCGCTGGTGTGTTTAATTTGGTCCCTTATGTTGGGCCTGTTATTGGTTCTATACCCGGAGTTGCTGTTGCATATTACTTTGGTACAGAACAGGTGTTTTTGCTTACTATATTGCTGTATTTTGTAGCACAGATGATAGATTTTTTGGTGATAATACCGATGATGGTATCTCAACGTATAAATGTACATCCTGCATTAGTGGTTGTTCTTATAATAGTCGGTAATAGTTTGATGGGAGTGCTTGGGATGGTCCTTTCTGTTCCGATTTTTTGTATCATAAAGGCTGTCGTTGATGCTGTATCGTCTAGGATAAAAGTTGTATAATGTCTTTCACTAAATTGTTCAGAACTTTTTGAGAATTAAGTAATTCTTTTGTAGGGCCTTTCTTAAAATCAAAATATTCTCCAAGCGGTGAATTACACTCGTCAGAAACTATTCTGATCGAATGAAAGTCTACATTGTGTTCTTTACAGACTTGGGCCGCCCACCAACATTCCATTTCTACCAATTCTGCATGTTGTGCCATTTTCTTACGTACAGCATCTGTATATACAGGTTTAACAGAAGTTATGCATGAAGCTTCTTTAAGTTTAAGACCTTTTAGCGTTTTTAGTTCCATAGTGTTCTTGCCATCACAGACCTTGTTTATATTAAAAGCTTGTCCGAGCCTGTTCTTTTGCATAAGGTCACCACAAAAACCAAGAAGTATTATCTTATCTACTTTGTGATTCTTTATTAGACTTAGTATCTTTTTTCTTGTTAGACGTAAAACTCCAGAAACAAAGAATACTCCACTGTCTTTTATTTCTTGAGGGACTTTGTCTGCTTCAAATTTTGTTGGTACTAGTATTGCATATTTCATTGTATTACCTCGTCCATTGCTAGCTTTTCCATTACAAAGCCGTGTCTTGGACCATAAGTGCTTATCATAATGGTCGTAGGATTAAAATGATTTATTAATTCTCTTATTATTAAAAACCCTGCTGTTATTACATCGGCTCTGGCTTTATCTGTAATTAAAAGCTCGCGCAGGTCCTTTAGGTTCATTTTAGACACCTTTAATATTAGAGCCTCCAGCTCTTCTCTTTTAAGAACATAGCCTTCTACTTTTTTTGCATCATAGTTATTTAAACCTAACAGTATAGAAGCTGTAGTTGTGGCAGTTCCTCCACATAATATTAATGCATTGGTGTTTATTTTTTTTGGTCCCAGTAGTCTTGTTATTCCAAGGATGGCAGAGGTATGGGCTTTTGGATTAGAGCTTACTTTAAAGTCCTTTTCTATTCTTAGCACTCCAAGGGGGATACTTTTGTATCCCTTAGTTGTATTACTCTCTATGAATATTAACTCTGTACTGCCTCCGCCAATGTCGCAGATTACTCTATTGGGAAACTGGCTTGTTAAAGGGTGTAAGGCTTTTTCTGTTAGCATAGCCTCTTTTTCACCCGTAATTATTTCAAACTCTATACCACAATTATCGTTAAGTTCTTTTATACAGTCTTGACCGTTAACAGCACACCTTAATGCCTCTGTTGTCATTGCGTATGTGTTAGATATATTGAATTTTGATCTTATGTACTCTAGTTCCTTATTGATAAGCGACATGTTCCTTTCAAGTACTTCTTTGGAGATGTTATTTGTGGAAGAAATATTTTCCCCAATCCTTGTTGTAATACTTTGTTCATAGGTTATAATCAATTTGGAATTATCTTTGCTTAGAACAGTAAATATGGCGGTGTTAGTTCCAAGGTCTATTATGAGTATGTTTTCCATTAATAAAAGAGTACTTACTTTTTTTGTTTTGTCCATTTTAGTTTTATGTTCAAAAATTTACGCTGGTGAATTTGTATTTGAACATAACGGCAAGAACATTAAAATGCCAAGTATTCAAATAAATGATAACGAATATGTAAAATTGTCCTCTTTTTTAGAGCCCTTGTCTATAAAACCTGTCTACAACAGAGTGCTTCATAAAATAAGTTTTAATAATTCTAAGGATATTTTTATCCTTTCTCCAATAAGTGATGCTGTTGCTATTGACGGTAATGTTTTGATGTTCGAAAAACCACTTGTGGTCAACAAAGGTGTTATCTATGTGTCCAGGGCTGCAGCAATAAGTTTAGCTACTAAACTACCTTATACAATAAAGAAAAGAACGGTTATGATAGATCCGGGACATGGTGGAAGTGGCGACGATGGTCTTGGAGCAAAAGCAGAGTTTAATGATAAAACTATTTATGAAAAGAACATAACTCTTTCTTTTGCAAAAAAATTAGGGGAGCTATTGCAGAATAACGGATACATAGTTAGTTATACTAGGACTAATGATAAGAAAATACCGTTGGCAGAAAGAACCAGCACTGCAAACAACGACGGAACAAATATCTTTATAAGCATACATGCTAATTCTTCTATTGATCCTATGGCAAGGGGAGCGGACGTTTTCTATATGAGCGAAGAGGCAGAGGATGCTTATGCAGAAATTGTAGCAAAGAAAGAGAATACATTGTTGGCTAATAATAAGAATAGAAAAGATGTAGATTCTGTTCTTAGTTCCATAATGACTAGTGGTCACATAAAAGAGAGCGCAAGGTTGGCTTACAATATCTCGTCTAGGATACCTGTAAAAATGGTAAATCGTGGCGTTAAAAAAGCACCGTTCGCAGTACTTCATAGCGCATACATGCCGTCTGTGCTTATAGAGGTCGGTTTTATGAGTAATACCAATGATCTTTCTGATATGTTAAACGAAGAGTGGATAGAGAAAATGGCTAAAAATATCTCTAAAGGAATAAATCTATATTTTATTAATAGTAAAGAGGAGTAAAAAATGAGAAGTGAATCAAGGACTAATAGTGAATTAAGAAAACTTACAATGGACCCTTTTTATCTTGATCTTATTCCATACAGCGTATTGGTGAGTATGGGTAATACAAGAGTGCTTTGTTGTGCAACACTTGATAGGGGTGTCCCTTCTTGGTTAAAAGGTCAGGGCAAAGGTTGGGTTACCGCTGAATATGGCATGCTCCCAAGGTCCTCTAATGAAAGGATACAAAGAGAAAGAAAATCTGTTTCTGGTAGGACACAAGAGATACAGCGTCTTATAGGTAGAAGCTTAAGGGCAGGGGTTGATCTTGTAAAACTTGGCGAAAAACAGATCATAGTTGATTGTGATGTAATACAAGCAGATGGTGGGACCAGAACAGCTAGCATAAATGGAGCTTTTGTTGCATTAAGGATGTTAATAAATGATATGCTCAAGAAAGGAGACTTAAAAGAAGATCCTATAGTAGAGAATATTTGTGCCATCAGCGCCGGTATAGTGAACGGAACTCCATGTTTAGACCTTGATTATGTAGAAGATTCTTCTGCACATGTTGACATGAACATAATTATGACAGGCTCTAAAAAATTAGTAGAGGTACAAGGAACAGCAGAGGGTAATACTTTCTTAAGAAAGGACCTTGATGCCTTGGTCGATCTTGCAGAATCTAGTGTAGTAACTATAACAGAAGTTCAAAACAGGACTTTTATGGAATGGTCTAAAAAATGCTTATAGTTTCTTCCAACAAAGGTAAGATCAAAGAGATAGAGGCTGTTTTAAAGGACAAAGGTTTTGATTTCATTTCTTTAGGAGCTAAGTACACACAATTTCATGTAGAAGAAGATGGCCCTGATTTTTGTTCTAATGCTTTGATAAAGGCAAAAGCCTATGCTGAAAGATATGATGTTGTCGCTCTTGCCGACGATTCTGGGCTCGAGGTGGATGCCTTGAGTGGCAGACCCGGTGTTGAAAGTGCAAGATATGCTGGTCTTGATGCAACAGATGAGGACAGAGTAAAGAAATTGCTTTTAGAGCTTAAAGATATTCCAATAGAAAAAAGAAGTGCAAGGTTCAAGTGTTGTATCTGTGTATATGATCCATTCAAGAAGGATGCAATTTTTGGACAAGGTGTTTGCGAGGGCAAGATAGGACTTTCCCCAAAGGGTTCTAACGGCTTTGGTTACGACCCTGTATTTATAGTAGAAGGCTTTGCTGGCAAGAGCATGGCAGAGCTTAGTATGCAAGAAAAGAACACGGTCAGCCATAGGGCAAGGGCCTTGTTCGAACTATCAAAAAAAATATCTTGATTTAAAGATACATTTCGGGGTATTACAGCCAACGGAGAGATGGGTGAGCGGTTGAAACCGGCGGTCTTGAAAACCGTTGTATCTTTACGGGTACCGGGGGTTCGAATCCCTCTCTCTCCGCCAGATAAAAAACATGCGCCACAAGGCGCATTTTTTTTATCTGCTGAGTGAGGGTAAGTATAATTCTATGTCACGAAGTGACGGGGTTCGAAAACTGGCAAGAGTTCCAAAATTTATATAAATATTAGCGCCAGTTTCGCTGACTGAGCGTAGCGAAGGAAGCCATCCCTCTCTCCGCCAGAATAAAAAAACCAACTTTTTGATATAAGTCAAAGATTCCATTTCTTGTTTCATATATATTGTTCATAAGAAAGCTAATTAATTAAAAACAAAAAGGAGAACATTATGAACGTATTAGAGAACATTCCATTTAGTGATGATGGTCTTGGGAAAAGAAAACTTGTTGATGAAAAAGATTTTTTGGTAATGCAAATAGCCTTAAGGCCGGGGCAGTCAGTTCCAAAACATGACGCTAATTCAAATGTACACCTGCTTGTTCTAGAGGGGACTGTTAAAGTGGATCTTGCTGGAACTTTAAATGTATTAAAAAAAGGCGACCTTGTACCTGTTGTATATAGAACACCAATGCAAATAACGAATACCAGCGATAAAGATGCAAGCTTTTTAGTCCTAAAAACACCAAATCCAAGTCAGATGGGATAAACTTTTTTGTTCGTTCTATCTTTTTGAATCCTGATTTTTGTGCTAAGATTGGCTGAAAGTTAGGAGGGTGTTTATGAAATTCATAGTTATTTTATTAGTTCTTTTTTCTTCCTCGTATGCCTTCTCAGGAGAGAGATTAATAGAATGTAAAAGGTTAAGTGCTAACAAAAAAGACGATAAAGACAGATTTAACGTAGTGCCTGTGTTAAACAATCTGATAATATTAGAAGACCAAAAAGAACAAGAGAAACAAAGGCTTTGTCCCTTAATAATAAAAACAAGAGATAAAATAGCGTCTAACTGTGATAATTGTTATTTAAACTTGCATCAATATGATGACAAAGGTTGGTTCCAAAATTTTCCATGTAAATATCTGGGCAAAGGTATAGAGCTTGAATGCAAGAAGGATGAATAAGTCTCTTGCAAAACATTAAAGTTAAATTATTTTTAATATTTTTCCTTTTTAGTTTTGGTTTGCTACATGCACAAGACAACGGTGCAGATAATAATTTTACTGGAGAAGTTAAAGCAGACTTTGTTAATAATTATTATTGGCGAGGTTCCTACGTATATCTGACCTGCCCCCCGAAAATGCTGCCACATAATATGTGATAGTATTTAAACAAAAGGAGGTCAGGTTATGAAGAGAAA
>JAKIZQ010000066.1 GCA_022707945.1 Bdellovibrionales bacterium | reverse complement strand
TTTTCTAGTCAAGTTAACATGACCAATACACAAAAACATACACCTGGAATAAGTTTTTTGTTCTTTAATGAAGCAAGGAGTATGGAAGGTCGTTTAGATTATAATTACGAACTTAATTATGTTGATGCAGATAAAGTAAGAAAAATAGATTTTGCTCATGCCATAGTACCGTCGTACCTTAATAGTTTTAGCAACAATTGGGCTTTTGGTATAAAACTTCCGTTTAGGTTACACAATGGCAATAATGGTGCTTGGGGAGATTTTAGTGCAAAGAGTTTTGAAGTGGTTCTGATGTCTTATCATTTCTTTGGAAGAACATCTATAAGGCTTGAACCATATATATTATTCTTTATGCCAAGTTCAACGAGTAATCTTACTAAATTCAAATATTATTGTTTTAGTGCAAAAATGAACCTGCCGTGGAAACTTATCTTTGTGTGGCCAAGTTTAAAAATAGCTCCAGGAAGGATTGCTAGATCTGTGGGCGACAGCAATACAGTTTATGATTTTGGTATATCATTTTTTAGACCACTTGGACTTGGATCAAGGATAGAACTTGTTGGTACAGCAAGAAAAGGCTATGTTTCAAACAACTGGGAAATAATCAGTGGTTTTGCCTTTGAGTATGTCTATTGATTCCTGTCTATATTTGAGAACCGAGTGTACTATTATTTAAAACTTCTAGAGCATTGCTGGCAGAGATGTTCTGTCTCTTTATGGATGATTTTATATTAAATATCCTGTTCTGTGCCTCTGCTATTTTTGACCTTAGCTCAGAATTTGATTCAACTTTTTTTCTTATTATATCTAGATTGTTGGCTATTAGGTTGGTATCAGAAGAAGAGAATATTATCATGTCATTCCCCGCCATCAAAGAGAGCTCTATGGCGTCTTTAATATCGTAATGTTTAGATATTGCTCCCATTGATATGTCATCTGTTATTACTAGTTTTGTGAAACGGAATTCTTTTCTTATTATATCTTGTATTAATTTTGATGAAAAAGATGACGGTAGTTCGTCTATATTAGGGAACATGATGTGTGCCATCATTATTGCGCTTACGTTTGCCTTGGTAGCTTTTTTGAAAGGTATTATTTCATAGTTCATTAGCTCTGTTAGTGTTTTGTTGGATACAGGTAAATCTATATGAGAATCATCTTCTACACACCCATGTCCTGGGAAATGTTTAACACAACACAGAAGCCCTTTTTTAATAAAACCTCGTATCGTTGCGCTTATTACGTCTTCTACTTTTTGAAGATCTGTACCTATGGATCTGTCACCAATTACACCGTCTGTTTTAGAACTCAGGTCTGCTACTGGCGCAAAGTTCATATTAATACCACATGCCTCAAGTTGTTCAGCAATTAGTGCATGTATCTCGAATATTTGTTTAGGTGTTTTGTCTTTAACCAGTTCTCTGTATGATGGCAGTATTGTAAATGGTCCTTTAAATCTTTGTACTCTTCCACCTTCATGGTCAACGGTTGTTAGCAAAGGCACTTTGCTTGAGCTTGCTTGCAACATGTTTATCGTGTCTGAAAGCTCTTCTATAGACGCATAGTTCTTGCCAAGAAAAAGGACTCCTCCGATGTTGTATTCCCTTATTAGAGAAAGGATTTCGTTTGTAGGAGAGACTCCTTCCATGCCTATTATTAAGTGTTGTCCGATATCTTTTATATTATCAAATGACATAAAAACCTCTTTTTAGCTTGAAGTGTGGCCTGCTTAAAATATACTAAAGTTTAGAGAATAAATAAAATGAATTATTTTTTAATTTTAATATACACACTTTTGTCTTTTTCAATTGATGCTCAAATAAGAGCCGAGCAAGAAAATACTGTGGCTACTGTTACGATATTAAGTGGTTCTCCAATCAACATCTATTCTGGTGGTGAGAAAAAAAACATAAACGAGAAGAACGTACCTTATGTTATCTACTCTGGTGATGAGGTGCAAACTGCGAATACTTCACATTGTGAGTTGTTGTTGAGTTCAGGCTCCACTATTTATGTCGGCCCAGAAACACTTGTGTCTGTTAATAAGAGATCAAAACAGTATGAATCTGTTTTTCTTAAATATGGGTTTATGATGTTCAAAGGAGAAAAACCCATAGATTTTAGAGCTGGAGACATATACGTTAACACTATTGGTGGCGATTTTTTAGCTCGTTATGCTAAAACAAATTTTGAATTAACTTTACTTAATTTTGGATCTGAACTCTATCTAAAGCAGAGTAGTGATCAGATACCTTTAAGACTTCCAAAGAACAGATACATAAAGGCTATATCTTTTAAGGATGAAAAAACTTGGGGTGATATAACGATTTCTTCAATACCTAAACTTTATGAAAAGTTCAAAGTTCCCTTCAAACCAGAAGGGTCTTCTTCTTACGATTCTTTCTCGCCTAAAACATCCAGTGAAACAAAAAAAGACACAGACCTTAAGTCTGGTAATGTTGATAAAATTAAAAGGGTTACAGGCCTTTAATATTCTTAAGTCGTGATTCAAGTGTAAGTGCTAGTTCTTTAATATCCTCTTTATTAACACCTTCTTTTACATATAAAGGTTCGCCAAACTTTATAATCACTTTAGAAAAAGGTTTTGGAAGTATTGCTTTGTTCCAACTTTTTGTAAAAATAAATGGATCTTTCGTTTGCACCGTAACTGGTAATATTGGTAATCCAGTGTGTTTTGAAAGTATTATTATCCCTTCTTTTACTTTATAAATGGGGCCTTTTGGTCCATCTACTGCCATTACTGCACTTGCGTTCTTTGCTTTTAACACTTCTATTAATTGGAGCAATGCTTTTGCCCCGCCTCTTGAACTTGAACCTTCTACACAAGAATAACCCATAAGATGCAGGAGCTTTTTCATCATCATTCCATCTGTACTTTGGCTCGTCATAACATAAAAATTTGAATTAGCTCGAGTTGGGATTAGCGCTAGTTCGTCTTGATGAAAATGAGCTACTATAAAATCATTATTAATTAATTCTTTTGGCAGTTTTGGTTCGATATAACGAATAGTACTAAAATATATTTTATAAATATAATAAATTAAATAAGGCAGTATTTTTGTTTTTATATATTTCTTCATTTTAAGACAATTTATTAAAGGAATAGATTATCCTGTATATAGACGTTAACAAAGTTCCTATTCCTAAGATCATTATTACGCCCATGAGCAAGAATGGTACTTCTATGTTTGTGTAATAAGAGAATATTGGTGAGAATATTGCACTAAGTCCTAAGGAAAATATTCTTTCTGGTCTTTGGAAAAAGCCAACATCACATTTGATACCAGTAGCTTCTGCACGTGCTTTTGTGTAACTAACACAAAAAAAGCCTATAAAGGACATTATTAAGAAATATACAAGCCAATGATCCCTAAACATTATAAGAAGTCCACCCAGGATTAAACCGTCGCTGTATCTATCCATTACGGAATCAAGAAATGCTCCTTGTTTTGTTACTTTGTTAGTAGCCCTTGCAACTCTTCCGTCCATAAGATCAAAAACGCCACCGGCTATCATTACCCATCCAGCACTACCTATGTTGCCTTGAGCGAATAGTATCGCAGAGAATAAACTTATAAAAACGCCAAAAACAGTTATTGAATTAGGTGTAATGCCCATTTTTATGAATAATTGAACTACAGGTTCTGTTATAGTGAACCAATAGTCCTGTAGGGACGACCATATTAGTTTGGAATGGGCCTTCTTTTTGTCTTTATCTTTTTTGCCAGTTAGTTTTTTGATTATTAGGAATATTAAATATCCAGCAATGAATCCGCCGTTAACTATTATTAATGGTACTACAGATGAATAAAATTCGTTTTTCATAACCCCTTCCTTTTTTCAAAGAATGCTAACATTAAAAGACCGGCTCCAACAAAAGATATAATTATCGAAGTAACTAATCTTGTTGAGGACTGATATACCCCAATTGCGATTAAAGATATACCCAGTATTATCTCTGGCAACATCATATTGCCTCTTGTTTGACTGTCTATAGTCTGTGGTGCTACTGGTGTTACATCATCGATTTCTTTCTTTGGAGAGGTAGGTCTTGGTGTTTCTTCTTCAATTATATTTTTTTGTTCTACAAGAGCTTCTTGAACCAAGTCCTGGGGAGCAATTTTTTCTGTGGAGATAGACATTGCGTCTTTTATTGTAGTCCAGTTCCTTAATTCCTTGCTCCAAACATAGTCGTTTATGTCTGCTTTTCCAGTTTCTATCATTTGGAATATTTCTTGTTTAGAATAAGGGCCTTCATTTTGCTTGTTTCTTCTGATGAACCAGATCTTTCTTTTTTCTGGATCTTCTGGTTCTAAATATATTGAAAATTCCTGCAATTCGTTTATTGTTTGCCAGTCCTTGTTGCCTGTTATGAAGATGTAGTCTGTTGCTTTCAATAGACCATTCTTTAAACGATCTGTGACCTCTTCAAAACTTAAAGGTCCAACATTTTGGTCGTTTATATTCAGATAATACTTCTTGTCCCAAGCCATGAATGAATAGTATAACGGTGCGGTTGTTTTTTCAATGATTTGTGATACGAAAAGTACATAGATATCAGGAGGGAAGCTAAATTGCAGGTAGCAGTAAGATTTGCGCCATCACCAACCGGCTTTTTGCACATAGGCGGAGCAAGGACGGCCATTTTTAATTATTTATTCGCTAGACGTCATAAAGGTAAATTCTATCTTAGAATAGAAGATACAGACATAGAAAGATCAGAAAAACAGTATGAAGAAGAAATAATAAACAGCATGAAGTGGCTAGGCATGGATTACGACGGAGAATTAATATATCAAACCAAAAGAATGGATCTATATAAAACCTATATACAAAAATTACTGGACTCTGGTCATGCTTATTATTGTGATTGTTCAAAAGAAGACCTTGAGGCAGAAAGACAAAAAGCGTTAGAAGAAAAAAGAAAGCCTGTTTACAACAGAAAATGCCGAAGATCGCCTGTGGATAAAGGTGTGGTAAGGTTTAAAGTACCAGAGACAGGCCAAACAGTTATAAATGATAAAGTTCTAGGAAATATAACTATCAAACATGAAGAAATAGAGGATTTTGTAATAGCTAGGGCAGACGGGACTCCAACTTATAATTTTACAGTAGTTGTTGATGATGCATTAATGGGCATAACCCATGTTATTAGAGGAGATGACCACGTTAATAATACACCAAAACAGATTCTTATATACGAGGCACTTGGACTTTCTCTACCTATTTTTGTACATGTTCCAATGATACTTGGTCCAGATAAGACAAAGCTAAGCAAAAGACATGGTGCAACTGCCGTAAGCAGTTTTAGACAAATGGGTTATCTCCCAGAAGCCTTGTTGAATTATCTTGTGAGGCTTGGGTGGTCTCACGGTGACCAAGAGATCTTCTCTAAAGAAGAGCTTGTTCAATTATTCGATCTTGATGCACTAGGACATTCTGCCGCAGTACTTAATATGGAAAAACTTAATTGGCTTAATGCTCACTATATAAAAAATATGTCTGCAAAAGATATGGCTAAAAGACTTTGTGATGAGTCTTTGGTACCAGAAGAATTTAAAACAAGAGTTTTTGATGAAGACGTACAAAAGTTATTGCCCATGGTACAGGAACGATCAAAAATGCTTAACGACGTATATAAGGGCATAGAGTTCTTTATAAAGGATGAGATTGTTATAGATGAGAATGCTTATAAAAAGCACATAGGACAAGATGTTGTCCCAATAATAGTTGATCTTATAGAAGGCATAAAAGGTATTAAGGATATTTCGGATCACAGTTCATTAGAGGCTGTATTTAAGTCACTAATAGAAAAACACAATATAAAACTAAAGGTTATTGCTCAGGCATGTAGGGTGCTTATAACAGGCACAGACGTAAGCCCTGGTATTTTTGAAATAATGGCGCTCATG
>JAKIZQ010000065.1:2244-6169 GCA_022707945.1 Bdellovibrionales bacterium | reverse complement strand
TTGAGTCGTTTTATTAATTGCGCTTTTTGACGTAGTAAATCTCTTTCCATCTCAGAAAATCTTACAGAGTTTTTTTCGTTCTTATTTGTTTTATTCATACACATAATATAACAGATTTGTTATATTATGCAAGTAAAATTCTGGAAAAAGATCCATCTTCTGCTGACATTTTATTTTTTCTAGAATATCAATCTACAGATAATACAAAGGAGGAGGTTAAGATGAAAAGAACAGCAACTGCAATATGGAACGGCTCAGGTAAAACAGGAAAAGGGTATTTGAGTACACAGACCGGAACACTTAATAATACACAATACTCATTCACCAGCAGGTTTGAACAAGGAATAGGCACAAACCCTGAAGAACTGATAGCGGCGGCACATGCAGGATGTTTTAACATGGCTCTTTCTTTTATGCTTGGTGCAGAAGGTTTTGAACCAAAGAATATAGAAACAAAAGCAACACTCACTATGGAAAACACAAATAATGCTTGGTCCGTAACAAGTATTCACTTAGATGTTAAAGCCAACATCCCAGAAATAAACAAAGAAACTTTTAACACCATCGTTAACAATGCAAAAGCCAACTGTCCAGTCTCTAGATTATTGAATACAAATATAAGCATGAATGCAGAACTTGTTAGTTAGAAAAGCTTAACTAGTTCGTACTTGGTGTTTTACACTTTATATCTAGTGTGCTAGATAATTATATTAATGAAAACAAACTTAATTCGCAGATTATATGATTGGGTCTTGCATTGGGCTTATACTCCTTATGGTGTTCCAGCCTTGTTCTTGCTGGCTTTTGCTGAAAGTTCTTTTTTTCCAATTCCGCCAGATGTACTTCTTATAGCACTGGCTGTTTCTATTCCTAAAAGATCATTTAAGTTTGCTTTTATTTGTACTCTTGGTTCTGTGCTGGGCGGACTTTTTGGTTACTTGATCGGATACAAGGTTTGGTATAACTCACAGCAAGAATTTACATCATTCGCAATGTTGTTCTTTGATTACATTCCGGGATTTACAACTCAAGTATTTAACAAAGTAATCACAATGTACAACGATAATGCTTTTATTGCTGTGTTCACTGCAGGATTTACCCCAATACCTTACAAGGTTTTTACTATCTCTGCTGGTGTTAGCAAGATGGATATTTTAACGTTCACTCTTGCTTCTGTTATAAGTAGAGGGCTTAGGTTCTTTTTGCTAGCGGCCATCATATACAAGTTTGGAGCAACTATAACGTCTTGGATAGATAAGTACTTCAATAAACTCGCAATACTTTTTACCATACTTCTTATTGCCGGTTTTGTAGTTATAAAGTTTGCTTTTTAAAACTTGATGTAAACTATCAAAAATTATTTTTTTCTTTGTCTAATTGAAATGAGAGAATGTTTTTCATTGTGACCTGACCCCCGAAAATGCTGCCACATAAAATGTGATAGTATTTAAAGTGACCCCCTCCCTTTTTATTCACCAGACTAAACTAATTTTTGGTCCAGTTTTTTGGGAGTGGGGGGTCACCTCAATGTTCACTTAATAATTTTATAATTATAATTTTTAACCCAGCTAGAATAATCACAAGTTCCTTCAAACCATTCTTGGCATCCTTTCTTGGTTTTTAGTTTATTATACACCCAGCTATATTGATTATCTTTTGCTTGTATGAACTCCCCTACAATGCAAAAATATTTTTCGTTACGGACAAGATCCTCTATATCCTCTTTGAATGCATAACAGGAAGAAAGCGGAATTGCATGCCTAAAAAAGTATTCATGAAGTTTACTCTTATCTTTTATAGAGGTAATCAGGTGCCCCATATTTTCTTTGTAATCTTCACTAAAACCGGTGTCCTCACAATCCATTTTTAGCATCGAGGTCTTAAAACATTGCCAGCGAGGATACGGACACCTATTATCAGTCTCTGAAAATTTTGTCAAACATCTAACATTCAAAGTTTCAACAGCAAGATCGTTCTCGTTTAAGAGACCATAATCAGTATTAGAAATTAACCCGTTGGGATACTTTTTTATATATTCTGTCTTTTTGTTGCAAGAGATAACAAACAACAAAAAAGAAACAATAATCATCAGGCAAGCAAATCCTTTCATTTATTTTTTAACCTCATCAATATCTTTCTAAAATTTGGCATAATATTTTTATTATATGGTTTGCCAGAAAGTCTTTGGGCTAAAACACCTTTATATTCCTCAACAGCCTCTTCCCACGTTGCATCTCTTTTAAGACGCCAAGAAGCCAATTCTTTCTTTGTAAACAGCCATCTTATCCCTGCACAGATATTAGAATTTGGTTCGTCAAGATCATCTCTGTTCAATGTTATAAAATGATCTTTTAGTTCACCTTTTTCATCAGTCAATATTTTTAATGTTTCGTCTGTTATTTGCATCAATCCACGGGCTTTAATTTTTCTACCAGGAACTTTTGTGTCTTGTTTTTTTATAAAGCTAGACTCTGTTGCAATCAAAGCCTTGATAAGATTGGGGTCTAGTTTTTCTTTGGGTTTAAAAACATCATTCCAATATCTGGTCCAGCCTCTAATTATGGCATCAAAAGAATTGCCGTTATCGTAGTCAAGATTGTCATTAACTGGAGCACCTGTAAGTTCATGGAAATGGGCTTCTGCTATTTCATCAATCTCGTCTTTATAAAGCTGATCCTTTCTTGTTGGATTTTTTACACAATGACCATGCCTCGTTGTTATACCGTCGGGATTTTTTATGCTAGGTTTTACATGAAGCGGATGCGTTCTTCTCCAATGTTCTCCTGAAGGACATAACCGCCACCTGTGAACTTTTTCTACTTCAGACATTTTTTAAACCTCTGTTAACTTTTCATAGGCTTTTATACCTGTTTTAGTCCCAAAACAGTCCCAAGAATATCCTTAAATATCTCTTTAACAGAAGGAATCTTTAAATTTCCATATTTATTAATTCTTTGGTTTTCTAACAACTCCATAAAGTCGTTATCAGAGAGTATGCTTTCAAACTCTTTTAAGTTGAACTCTGTTTTTCTGTTCTTAAAGCACTTTGTTACAGCATTAATTAACTTGGTCTTATCCTTTAGTATCTTTGACAGTTGCCAGAGATCAATAAAGTCTTTAAGACGAGTATTGCCTGTTTTAAATCTTACAACAGTTTCAATCTTTTCTGCAAAAATAAACTCAGCAGGATATATTTTGATAGAGAGCTTGCCTGGATCCTTCAAAATAAGAACGTTATTTAGCTTTATAAGCTCTTCAACAACATCATCCCCAGTACAAACATCTATCCTAAGTAACTGGGGATTAGGTCGTCCAAAGAACGACCATTTTATTTCATATCGCTCTCCTCCATATGGAGTTTCCCTGAGCATATTATTTTTACTTATATCATAAAACTTAAAACCATCTTTTAAGTCAATATTGATTGCTTTAAGAAATACAGCCTCTGTTTCTTTTATAGCCAAGCCCTTTGTAAGCAGGTCTATATCAATCGTAAATCTTGGCTTGTCGAGTGAAGAATACTTTCTAAGAATCAGACTTCCACCTTTCCAAACAAAATATTTACCTTCATCAAGACTCATCAACCTTGAGAGAAATCTTTCCTGAGCTAACAACAATTGTGTTTGAGTAATATGTATTCCATATTTTTGAGCTTCTTCTTTTAATTTTAAATAGATTTCGCTTTCTATCCACTTCATTCAATCCATGCCTCAAAAAGTTGTTTTATTTTTGTCTTTGTTCTAAATATTTTAGAAAGTTTTTTTAGTTTTGTTGTCGATATTGTTTTATTATAATGTTTTGCTGTTTCAATTATCTTAAGAATAAAAGAGATAGAAGCCCCCTCCTTGAGTAGATCAATTATAGTTCTTTCCATAGACGTAACAGGTATTTTATTTATCTTTACTACGTCTGTTTTATACACATC
>JAKIZQ010000065.1:0-2234 GCA_022707945.1 Bdellovibrionales bacterium | reverse complement strand
TTTTTATCTTAGGAACATTTTCCTTTGGGACTATCAAATGTATCTTGGGCTCTAGCTCTTCTGTAAGATCATAAAGTTGAAGAGCAGTTTTAAGCCCAACTACAGCAGAAGGAATCATTATTAGTTTTTCTTTTATAATCTCAACAAAGTCTATAGATTCAGTTCCTGTAAAACGATAAAAGCCATGTGCTGTCTTTTGTATAAGTCCTGTTCCTGTATAGTGCTTAAGAAGTTGTCTACTGACACCAAGAGCTTCAGCATCTTCAGCTTTAAATACATCTTTTAGCTTTGCTTTTAGTTTATCTATCTTCATTTTACAAACAGGATACAATATAGCAAAGTGTGACCTAGATGTAAAATTATATTTTTATTATTCATTTGAAACGAGGTAGTTAGCCCCAATTTAGCCCCAAAAGCAGAAAAGACGCTGCAAGTCGTTGGATTTTAAGGGTGTTTTAAGATTTGGTGCCCAGGACTGGACTCGAACCAGCATGCTAAAAGCGCCACCCCCTCAAGATGGTGTGTCTACCAATTCCACCACCTGGGCAACATAAAAAAATCAGACTATACCTACCACGTTTCTTACTCTTGTCAAGGTTGCTTCAGCGACCACCCTTGCTTTTTGGGCATTCTGCTTAAGAACAGCCTTTATACCGTCTGTGTCCTTTATTATCTCATTGTATCTTTGTCTTGGTTTTTCAAACTGTTTAATAAGTGCTTCTGCCAAAAGGTCTTTTGCTTCTTTCCAGCTCATGCCACCTGCAAGATATTTTTGCTTTAGTGCTTGTGCATCAGCCTCTGTAGCGAACAGTTTATAGAGGTTATATATAGTGCATTTATCTGGATCCTTCGGTGCTTCTACACTGGATGAATCTGTTTTTATTCTTGCTGTAAGTTTTCTTATTTCGTCTGGGCTGGCAAATACTGGGATAACATTATTGTAGCTTTTAGACATTTTTTGACCATCAAGGCCGGGCACTACCATTACGTCATCTTGTATTAGTGGCTGTGGTTGTTTAAGCACAGGTTTTCCAAAAGTGTTATTGAATGTCCCTGCTATATCTCTTGCTATCTCTACGTGTTGTTTTTGATCTTTTCCGACGGGTACAAAGTCTGCATCAAAACAAATTATATCTGCGGCCATGAGTACGGGGTAAGAAAAAAGACCGTGGTTGATGACCTTATCACCCCTAGCTACAGCGTCTTTATATGCGTGCGCTCTTTCTAATAGTCCTTTCGTGGAAAAACAAGAAAGTATCCAAGCAAGTTCGAATATTTCTGGTATGTCTGATTGCAGGTATAGGGTAATGTTCTGTTCTTGTGCGCCGAAAGCTAACCATGCCGCAGTATGTTCGTAGGTAAGTTTTTCTAGTTCTTGTTTGTTGTGCAGGGTAGTAATAGCGTGGTAATTAGCTATAAAATAAAAAGCATCATAACCAGAGCTTGCAAGTTTGAATGCTGGTCTTATTGAACCAAGATAGTTACCTATATGGAGTATACCGGTTGGTTTTATCCCGGTAAGTGCCCTTTTAGACATTAGCTAGTCCTCCGTTTTTCTGCGTAAGACGCCTTTAGATAATTTATACCATCAAGAGGAGCTTCTTCCAACACAGAAAGCATACCCCTGGCGCTAACCTTTAAGTCTTTGCAGAAAGGTGCATCGCCAACACATAGAAAGTTTTTTTCTTTAATAATATCTTGAACAGGATAGCAGGCCTCTTTTATTAATTCCTTACCGTTAAGCTCTGCGTATGCAAAAACATCTTCTTTGCCAGATTTAATAACCGCACAAATAATCTTGTCCTTGGTGTCACCCTCGTAACTTTTTACGAGTGCTTTGAGCGTAGAAACGCCTTTATGTTGTATTCCCTTTGCAACAAAAAAACCTTTTATGGCGCTATAAGATATCCTTAGTCCAGTAAAAGAACCCGGCCCAGAACAATAGACAAGCTGTTTTATGTCTTCAAAATTTATATTGTTATTATCTATGATATCTTTAATGGCGTTAAACATTTTCTCTGAATGAGAGAGTTCTGCGCTAACGTATTCTTGAGCTACTACTTTATAGTCGTAGTTAAGTTTTTCTGCCAAAGCACACATACCAACTTTGGTAGACGTATCTATTAGTAGTACAAAATTTTTCATTTACCACCAAGACCCAAGAGTGCAGAACCAAATCTTATTATATCGTTATAAAAGGAAAGCACTATTAGACCTATTAGAAGATAAAAACC
>JAKIZQ010000064.1:298-6285 GCA_022707945.1 Bdellovibrionales bacterium | reverse complement strand
TGACCTGCCCCCCGAAAATGCTGCCACATAATATGTGATAGTATTTAAACAAAAGGAGGTCAGGTTATGAAGAGAAAACGATTTGCCATTGAGCAGATTATTTCCAAGTTAAGACAAGCAGAGATCATGTTTAGCGAGGGTAAAAGCCTTGACGAAGTGGTAAAGAAGCTGGAGATCACAGCCCAGACGTATTATCGCTGGAGAAAAGAGTATGGAACGCTCCAGATGGAACAAGCAAAAAGGCTAAAAGAACTAGAAAAAGAAAATACCCGTTTAAAGAGAGTGGTTGCAGACCAGGCACTGGATATATCCATTCTCAAAGAGGTAAGTAAGGGAAATTTTTAAGTGCTGACCGTCGGCGGCGTGCGGTACAGCAAGTAAGAGAGATATTTAAAGTATCAGAACGCCGAGCTTGTAAGGCAATAGGACAATACAGGACCACCCAGCGATATACCAAGGTTAAGAAGGATGACGAAGATGTTCTTACAAAAAGGGTTATAGAACTTGCATCTAAATATGGTCGTTATGGTTATAGAAGAATAACGGATTTACTAAAACTTGAAGGGTGGAAAGTGAACACAAAGAGGATAGAAAGGATATGGAGACAAGAGGGGTTAAAAGTGCCACAGAAGCAACCTAAACGTGGAAGGCTGTGGTTGAACGACGGTTCTTGCATAAGACATAAGCCTATCTACAAAAACCATGTATGGTCCTACGACTTTGTTATGGATAGAACGCACGACGGAAGATCGTTCAGGGTGTTGAACATTATTGACGAGTATTCTAGAGAGTGCCTTGCAACAGTAACAAAGAGGAGTATTAAATCTTTTGATGTAATAGAAACGCTTGCGGATCTGTTCCTTGTTCACGGAACCCCCATGTTTATCCGCTCTGATAATGGTTCTGAGTTTATTGCAGAAGCATTAAGAAAATGGCTCAGCGAGTTAAACGTAAAGACATTATTTATAGAGCCTGGAAGTCCTTGGGAGAATGGTTATGTAGAGTCTTTTAACGGCAAGATGCGAGACGAGCTACTCGACAGAGAACTGTTCTATACGCTCAACGAGGCAAGCACACTGATAAATATGTGGAGAAAGGAATATAACCACATAAGACCACACAGGTCTCTGGGAGGGAAACCGCCAGTTCCATTAGCAATATTACCAAGTTACGAGGTGCAAAAGAAGATATATGGATTATTAACATAAAAAGTGGTAGCAATTATAGGGGCAGGTCAACAGGAGGGCCAAATGAAAAAACTAAAGTTCTATTTTCTGTTTTTCATGTCTACAGCATTTATCTTAAATTGCGGAGGAGGTGACGGTAATCTCGCAGACGACCCAGCTTCTAAAGTTACTAATGGCACAATAAGATTACACAACGATGCTACTGTACCAATCGACGAGGGTTATCTATCACCACAAGGAACTACAACTTGGGGGGTTAACCAGATGTCAGAGACATTACTGCCTGGGACTTACGGAGATTTGGAAGATGTTCCTACAGGAACTTATGATGTTAAGGTAAGGGCGATAAGACCCATTAGTACTTATTCTGGATATTTGTATGATGCAGAGATACTTGAAGAACAAACTTATGATTTATATGTAAACAACGCCAGCTTTACAGGATCAATTGCGTTGCTAAACAATTTTATTCCCTCTGATTCTATAACTGAAATTTATGTTTCTCCAACCACTAGTGATTCTTGGGGCGATAACATTCTTTCATCTGCTTTAGCTTCCTCAGAAGTTTTCCATTTATATAATGTACCGACTTATCCAACTAACACTTATGATATTGGGATTAGATTTGCTAGTGACCCAGCATTACCAGCTGGTCCAGTTTGGGTTTTGTTAGGGGAAACAGTTGAATCGTTATCAATAACTTCGATAGATGAAGCAGGTTCTGGAACTATTATAAATGAGTATTAGCAAAAAATATGGAGGATTTATGAGATTATTAACGGTGATTAGTTTTAGCTTATTTATTGGAGGAAATCTTTTTGGGGTGGAACTTTTAGGTAGTGAACGTATAGAAGAGGAGCGTCCTGATACAATTTTATCTTCTAGCCAACCACAAGATTACAGTATAAATAAATACAAAAAAGTAACAGAAAACAAAGGGCCAAAGAAGACAACGCTTACGGACATTCGCTTAAGAAAATAAAAAAATGAGGTACACACGATGAAGTTGTTTCTAATCGTTTTTTCTCTTTATTCAGCAAGTTTGTTTTGTGATCAAAAAGATGATTTTGGAAAATACAAAAAAGTGCTGTTGGAAAAATGCCAAAAAGGTAATTCTGAGAGTTGTATAAAGGTAGGGGAACTAATAGAGGCCAAGGATAATAAGCAAAAGATGTATGCAACAGCCTGTGCAGAAGATATTGCGGATGCCTGTTATAAACTGTCTAAAACGAAAGGAAAAAGTATTAAAAAAGTAGATGCAAGTACAGAACAAGAGATTAATACAGAATTAGATAACTCAAGTTTAGATGATTTACATACAAATATAGAAATATCTGGAGCTTCTTCTATGGGTTTTAATCTTACCAGAGCTGCTGGTACTACTACATATTCTTTTTCAATAGCTGCTGGATTAGATTTTCTTGTAGCAAATAATGTACAAATCGGTATTGATCCTGTCATTGGTTTTGGATCTGGCGACGTTATAACTCTTGGCTTTATGGTTGGGCCAACTTTTAACTTGCCTATTAACCATGATATAAGGGATGCCTTTTTTGTGGGTTTGGGCGCTGGTCTTTTATATGCAAAGGTTGCAGATCTATCTGACACAATTTTTGGTATCGATTTAAACTTTGGCAAGAGGTTTCCTTTATTTGGTAACTTCGTATACAAGCCTTACATAGATTTTACTTTCTTTTTCTCACCAACGGTCATTAACGTAGCTTTTATGCCAATTTCGTTTGCAGGGTTCTTTTAAGAAACATAAAGTATTGGGCTGTAAGAGACAATGAATAACAAATCGTAAAAGGAGCTTTGGAACTCTTTTATAACGGAGCTTATTATGATGTTTATATTAGGATTAATGTCAGGGCTTGTGGTAGCAAATTATATGTTTGAAAAGTTTTGGTCTGAACTTTGATTAACCTTGGGTTAATTTAGGACAACTACTACACAAAAACAGCTCAAAACAGGTGGTAGTAGAACACAATAAACAGACAAACTATCTCTTTGTTGTTTTTAATAAAACTTAATCTTTTCATGACCTTGACAACGTCCCTGGACTCAATTCATAACCCGAAGGTCCCCCTCCCCCATCCCTCTAGCAACCAATTATCCCAACTATTGTGTCTTGTTTTATTTTTTTCAATAGAATTGCTTTTTCCATTCTGCATTTTTTAATATCGTTTTTATCAAGTTTTTTATCGTCTTTAATTTTTGTGCACGAGCATTCTTTCATTATGAGTCCTTGACCATCTTTGCATATTTTTTCTTTAAATTCTTTTATTGCGTCTTTTTGATTTGTTGCTTTGAGTTTTTTTGTTGGCGAGGAAAGACATACTGGGTTGTATCCGTTTTGATTTTTACATCCGCAGTTATCTGCAAATCCGGATAGTTGATAAAAATATTCTTCTGCAGACGCTGTGCAGGAGATAAGTGTTGTTGAGAGTAAGGCTAGAATAGTTTTTTTCATACAGTTACCTCTCTGTATTTTGTATATCAGCGGTAAATTAGCTAGTCAATTCAGCTACAATCTATAAAAACCCGACACCCCAGCCTTTAACTTAACCCACTCTCCGTGAGTGGCCTTTTTGCAACCATAAGGCCATGGTTAAACTAAATAAACAGGACCTATATGGTCGTATAAGTAGAATTATTGAAGATGCCAGAGGGCGTCTGGTTCGTGCTATTAATACGGAGATGGTCGTAGCGTACTGGCACATTGGGCGCGAGATTGTGGAGGAAGAACAAAAAGGAAAAGCTAGAGCGGAATATGGGAAAAGGCTTCTTGAAGATCTGTCTAAGCGGTTGTCTGAGAAGTTTGGCAAGGGTTTCTCTGATGGTAATTTGTGGAATATGCGTCAATTTTATCAGACATACCCAATTCTCTACTCAGTGCGTAGAGAATTGAGCTGGACCCATTATCGTATTTTAATGCGAATAGATAAACCGCAAGCGCGCTCATTCTACGAGGTGGAATGTATTAAAAACAAATGGTCAGCGCGAGAATTGGAGCGTCAAAAAGGCTCTCTTCTTTTTGAGCGCCTTGCTCTAAGCAAGGATAAAAAAGGGTTATTAAAATTGGCTCAAAAAGGACAAGAATTAAATGCTTATGAGGATATGATTAAGGATCCGTATGTGTTGGAGTTTACAGGGTTGTCTCCTCAAGCAAAGCTTTACGAGAATAAACTGGAGCAAGCCCTTATAGATAATCTTTCGAAATTTTTGTTGGAACTAGGCAAGGGTTTTACATTTGTAGCGCGCCAAAAGAGGATTACATTAGACGGTGGACATTTTTATATTGATCTTGTGTTTTATAATACGGCCCTAAGGTGTTATGTGCTTATTGATCTAAAAATAGGAGAGCTTGTTCATCAGGATATAGGTCAAATGCAGATGTATGTGAATTTTTACGATCGTGAAGTAAAACAAAAAGGAGACAATCCCACAGTTGGACTTGTTCTTTGTGAGGATAAAAAAGATGCCGTGGTACGATACACACTTCCAAAAGACAACAAACAGATCTTTGCATCACGATATAAACTATATCTACCTACTGAAGAAGAATTATTGTTGGCCATTGGCAGGAAAAGATAAACATAGAGCGCTGTAATCGAGGTGGATTTTGTGCCTCACTTAAAACTGACCCAATTCTAGATTCACTGATTTCTGATAACCTTGCGGAAGTTGCTTCTTAGTTCGGCTTTTCTTAATCTTATATTAGTAGGTGTTACCTCTACCCATTCGTCTTCGTCTATCCACACTACTGCTTCATCAAGGTCCATGGCTTTTATCTCTATTAGCTTGGTTGAGTCATCAGAACCAGAGGCCCTCATATTGGTAAGTTTTTTTGACTTTGTTGCGTCTGCATTAAGATCGTTAGCTCTGTTGTGCTCGCCGAATATCATGCCTTCGTATACTTTTTCGCCTTCTTTAATGAATAATTTTCCTCTAGCCTGAAGATGAAATAGTCCGTACTGTACACTAACACCGGGCCTGTCTGCTATGAGTGCACCGTTTTTTCTGCTAAAACGTTTTCCCATATATGGTATGTAGCCTTTAAGACTACTAGAAAAAACTGCTTCTCCTTTTGTTAAGGTTAACATTGGTGAGCGTATGCCGAACAATCCCCTCGTTGGTATAGAAAAACCAAGCCTTACTCTAGAGGAGGCATGCATGTGTTCCATGCTTTCCATTCTAGCTCCTCTTTCTGATAATATCTGTGTTACAGCCCCAACAAAACTATCTGGTACGTCTATGGTAAGCGTTTCTTCTGGCTCTAAGAGTTGACCATCTTTTTCTAGTGGTATTATCTCTGGACAACCAAGCATGAACTCGTAACCTTTACGACGTAATTCTTCGAACAATATAACTAATTGTAGCTCTCCTCTGCCTTTTAATAGGAACACTTCTGGGCTTTGTGTTCTTTCCATCTTGAGTGAGACGTTGTTCTGGCAGGCCTTTTCTAATAATTCCTCTAATTTTTTAGTGGTAACGTAAGTACCTTCTGTTCCTGCCAAAGGTGATGTGTTTACAGATATCCTCATTGCAACTGTAGGTGGATCAACTTTTAGTCTTGGTAAACTAACTGGATTTTCTACAGCAGAAATGGTGTCACCTATGTTAACAGCTTCAGCCCCAGAGATCAGTGCAATGTTGCCTGCAGATAGTTCATCTACACGTTCTGTTTTAAGTCCTGCAAATTTTTCTATGGATGTTACAGCGAATTCTTTTATTTGGTTATCTTCATTTATAATCACTAGTTTTTGATTAATGCTCACAGTGCCTGATTCAATTCTTCCT
>JAKIZQ010000064.1:0-288 GCA_022707945.1 Bdellovibrionales bacterium | reverse complement strand
CCACTTGCCCCATGAAAGAACTGTACATTCTGTTTGCTACCAACATACTAAATGGTTTATTTGGATCTACTTTGGGTTCTGGGAACTCTGTTATTATGGCGTCCATTAATTCATTAAAGTCCTCTGTTTTTACGTTCTTGTTTGAACTTGCCCAGCCGTTCTTAGAACTTGCATAGAAAGTTTTATAATTAAGTTGTTCTTCATTGGTGCAAAGATCATAGAAGAGTTCCATTATCTTTTCTTCTATTTCTTCTATTCTTGCATCTGGTCTATCTACTTTGTTTATAA
>JAKIZQ010000063.1 GCA_022707945.1 Bdellovibrionales bacterium | reverse complement strand
TAAAATTCCTTACAGATATTAAAAAATATACTCGTGAATATGAAACAGCTGCTGTTACAAGGTATAACGGTGTAGGAGATGATGCCAAGGCATATGCATCGTTGGTTCTTTCTAGAGCAAGACTTTATAAAAAACTAAGAAGTGGTGGAAAAGAAATATCAACAGAACAGTTCGTTGCTGAGTATAGTGCTCCAGAAGTTAAGACCATTATAAACAATCAGGTGGAAGAAAAGGGATTAGAACCTCTTAGCGATGGTGATTTTAAAGAAGCAATAGAAAGATCAATACTTGTTTATGAGTACGATCCTGGCTCGTCTCAAGATAAAACAATCCTTCCGCCAATAGACAATGGTGAGATAAAAACAATTCGCCCACAATACTTTGCTTTTCCTCCTATCCCTGATGACGGTTGTGAGTATTATGTGAAAGTAGAGCAGGGCAGAACACTTTTTTCATATTTTTCTGGCGGGATAAAAGACATGGTCTTTACAGTCTGTGAGCATGATCAGAACAAAAAATATACTTTGTACTATAAAGATAAGTCGGGTAAAAAGACATTAAAGTCAATGCATGATATAGATACCAAAAATAACAACATGCAAACAGACGTTAAGGCTGGAGATCTTATATATCTTCCGCCTGATATGATAATAAAGGGTGATAATAATACTTTAGCAAATATGTTAAGATACTGTACTGAATAAAGACAGAAGAACATTTTATTATACAATTTTATTGATAATGCTGTTGTTGGCTAAATAAAAAGCCTATGAAAACGGATAGTTTGGTTTATTGCAATAAGGCATTGGATTTGCATATATTATTATTGATGTTAAAGTCACTAAGCATATTTTTGTTCTCAATTCTTTTCTTTAGTGTGCCTCTTTTTGCTCAAAATGATAAGCAAAAAATGGAAGATCTAGAGAAAGTTTCTACTTCTACCAAAAAATATATTGATGCAGAGTTTACTATTAATCCTAACGTTAATACTAATGAACTATTGAAGAACATAATGGAAGAAGCGTCTCTTATATATCCAATGGATTTTTCTAACTACAAGAACTTTGATCCATTTGCAGATCATGATAAAGAGTCACAAAAAAAACTTCCTAACGACATGAGTAAAGAATTTCTTAGATTTGTTTATTACTTATTGAGCAACAACGATGAAAATGTAGTTTATTTGTTAGATCCTGAGGGCTTTAATAATGATAGACATTTTCTTCAGCTTATAGATTACATAAAGGAACTAACAAATATTAACGACGACAAAGAACTATTCAAGTTTATATTGGGGCACTACAATAGTACAGAAAACAAAAAAGGAATGTGGGGTGTTTCTGAGATATGGTTCAAACTTTTAGAAAAACATTATTTTCATAATATAAGGAAATTGAATTCATACGAGGTTACAAAACCAAATGGTGCAGACTGTATAAATTTTTCTTATGAAGAGGATGTGTTAGCATCCTTATATATAAAAAGAGTGGACATATACCCTTATGTCATAGGACACGTAGTGGGACCTAAGGATATTGATAAGGTTATAGAGATATCTGTTCGTAGGCATGATCTTTTTACAGAAGACCTTAAGAAGATAAAAGAGGACCAGATAAATTCTTTACTGGGGTTAAAGAGGACAAGTAAAGACGAAAAACTTTTAAAGAAAATAGACAAATTACTATCATACTACGACGATGATATTTTGGCTTATAGTTCTCAACAAGAAAAATACCAAAAAGACCTTGATTTAATGGAAGAAGAAAATTGGACCTATCTTGAAAGACAGATCAAAAGAGAAGAAATACTAATACAAGGAAAACAAAATCCACAACTTTATGATCCAAAATTCTTAGAAAAAGTCCGTGTAGATTATGTGATGGATGTATTAGAGTACAACGAGAACATAGAGCTTAATGACATAATGTATATAGAGATGAAAGATATTGATAAATTATTCAAGATAGTTGATTCAAAAGTCTGGAACAGCATTGCTATGCAGTATGGTATTAAATACAGGAAAAACCCAGTACATGAATTAAAAGTTACAAATATAGAGACTGTAGACATGGTAAATGACAATGGGTGGTCAAGCAGAGATGTTATGGTCTTATATGGAAAGATCAATGGCGGAAGAAGGATGCCTCTTTCTTGGCTATTTTATACTATGTATTCAGCTCATATGGTGGATATAGATCTTGTTTATACTCTGCCAGAACTTAGAGGCCAGCATCTTGGAGAAACCCTGTATAATGACTTTTTCATAAAGCATAAAGAGGTTGGAATGGTAGAAGCCATTTTGGGTATGGAAAATCATTCTGAATTTTATAAATACTTAGGTCAAAAAATGGGAGATGAAACCATATCAGAATTAGAGACCATTGGGGACGAAGAAACTCATGAGATTCTTATAAACGCAAAAACTGATCAAGGAAACTCGGTAGCTGATCTTGTAATAGAAGCGATTAATTCAACTCCTCTAGGTAAACATAACTCTAAAATGGGTTTTGAACTGGAACAGATATTATTTTATCCCAGAGGAGAACATGTTGAGGTACGCTGGACAAAGAAAAGCATAGATATGAACGATTTTGCAAATATGGAATTACCACAAGACAAAAAAACTTTAGATCAATCAGAATTTTTTGATCTTTTATCGTCTTATACAGGTTCTGCTTCTACTGATATTTCAGAACTTTTAGATCTGGTCATGAAAGATTTTGTGAACAAGGCATGTGTGCTTGAAGATAAAGACGAAGATCTATTGTTTGGTTCAAAAGGCAAGAAAGGAATATATGATTATTTATATACTTTGGTAAAGCAGGGTGATGTTTCTGGTTCAGAAGACATAAAATTCTTTTTAATACTAAGTGGCGCTATTTCAATAAACAAATTTAAACTTGTTCCGAGTGATTCAGATATCGTAGTTGATTCTTATGTTAATTTTGGTATCCTTGGTACAGATTTTAATTCTAACAGCATTATAAATAACGGACTTCAAAAAAGAACATATATTAATAATCCACAGACCCTTAAGTTGTTCAAAAGTGGTTTTGAGCTTATGAAAACTTATAACAAGGGTGGAACAATAAATATTCGTTGAGAGACTTAATTTTATAAACTACATAAAATTAAATGATGTTTATCAATTAATAATTTCAAAGAAAAAACTTAACTTTGTATTTTGATTATGATAAAAGCTAAGCAAATTAAAGGAGTTCTTTATGAATAAATTATTTTTTATTATTTTCTTTGTTTTTTCAAGTCTTGGCTTAACAGCCGAAGAAAACGGTGTGTTATACGGTGATTACGTTAACTGTTTTTATGAATTGCATCAACGTCCTTTTCAGACCGAGTTTGTAGGCTACGATAACATAACATATTCTCGTGAACGTTTATCTAAACAGGGAACAAGCTACAAACAAATGTTGAATGATACTAATCACGATATTTATGTTTTTTCATATGAAGGTGTTTTTGGAGTAAAGATAGATGAAGAATATAGAAATATTTGTGATTCTTTTTATGGTTATGAGGGAGAAGATTCTTGTGCGTATGACCTTAAAGTAAAAGCAGGTAATTCTGTTTATGACCTTTGTTATGTAAAAAAATGGACTGGTACTTTAGAAAAAGATGATGGAACTTTTATAGATTACCACGAGGAAGATGTATATACAGGAACTTGTAAATCTAGAGATATATTATCAAGGAATAATAGCTATGTGATAAAAGCACTGTTTAGATCAGAACAGTTAAACTCAGCATATTTTTATAAAGCTATGTTGCCTTATTTACAAGGGGCTTACTCATATTTAGCTTATGATTACATCTGGGGAAATGGTTTTCACGATAATGTTTGTGTAGATAGCAAATCCAAGAAAATTTCTCATGGCTTGTCCAGACAAGAGGCTCAATCTGAGGAAGATTGGAACGACTTTGTTGCATCTTATGAAGAAAGAGTTGATGAATTCAATACCATAGTAAAAAAAGACATCTGTTATTCAGCGTGTAAAAAACTTGGCGTAATTATAGAAATAAAAGATATAAAAAAATAAAGCTATTAATACATGGCTAATTTTTTTGAAGTAAACAAAGAGCGTATAGACGAACTAAAACCACTTTGGGAAAAATTTAAACAACACCATTGTGTTAATTCTAAGTATTTTAGACAATATTATGAAAAAAGAACTTTTGAGATATGGAAAGAAGAACTACTAAAAAGGTCTAGAGAGTTAAAAATTGATCTCGTAACAGATGAAGAAAAAAAACGAATAATAGGTTACGGTGTAACACTTATAGATAATGAAGGTGTTGGAGAAGTTTTCTCCCTTTTTGTAGAGGATGAGCAAAGAGGCAAAAAACTTGGGGACAAACTTGTAGAAAGAGGTCTAGCGTGGCTGGATACTAATAACGTATCTAAGATATATATAGTCGTTAGTTTTGGTAACGAAAAGGTCCTATCACTCTATGAAAGGTTTGGTTTTTACCCAAGGGTAATGAGATTAGAACGAAAGTAGATTTTCAACCTTTTTATGGTGGCTTTAGCATAGACTTTTGATACACTTATAAACTATGAAAACCATAGGGCTTATTGGTGGCTTAAGTTGGGAATCTTCTGCTGAATATTACCGAATCATTAACGAACGTGTTAGAGAAAAACTTGGTGGGCTTCATTCTGCAAAGGTAATTATGTTCTCTGTTGATTTCTATGAAATTGAAAAGCTTGTTAGGGAAGATAAAAATCATATGGTTTGCGAAATGTTAACAAGTGCTGCAAAAAATCTAGAGCTAGTAGGTGCAGATGTTTTGCTTATATGTTCGAACACGGCACATCGGTTTGCAAAGAATATCCAAGACAACATTAAAATACCACTATTACATATAGCTGACAAAACGGCAGAAAGAATAATCTCATCTGGGATAAATAAAGTTGCTTTGTTAGGTACTAAGTTTACGATGGAAGGGGCTTTTTATAAAGATCGACTTGCCTCTTACAATATTGAAACCTTAATACCAGACGACAAAGAGAGGCTTGTAATAGATGAAATGATATTTAAAGAATTATGCGTGGGTGTGACAAAACAGAGTTCTAAAAATAAGTTAAAGCAGATCATACAGGAATTACAAAAGAAAGGTGCTCAGGGTGTTATATTAGGCTGTACGGAGCTATGGATGCTTATTAAGCCAGAAGACTGTTCTATCCCTATCTTTGATACAGCACGTATACACGCAGAGGCTGTTGTAGACTATGCCTTAAAGGGCATGTCATGAACGTTCAATAAAGATTGCTGAAAGGGATGGCTATGTACTTGGCTTTTCCTAACGAGCCTAGTTTTTAAACTTCTTTGTGTCTAAAACAATCTTTTGTGTGATCGTTTACCATGCCGGCGGCCTGCATAAAGGCGTAGCAGATAGTAGTGCCTACGAACTTAAAGCCTCTTTTCTTAAGATCTTTGCTCATGGCGTCAGATTCCTTTGAACTAGCTTTTATATCTTTTATAGACCTACATTTGTTATTTATTGGTTTGTCTTTGACGAATTGCCAAATGTATTTGTCAAAAGTCCCAAATTCCTTTTGTACTTTTTTGAACTGTATGGCGTTGGTGACAGTGGCGGTAACTTTTAGTCTGTTACGGATTATTCCTTCGTCTTTTAGTAGTTTTTCTATTTTTTTAGCGTCGTATTTGGCAATTTTATCATAGTCAAAATTATCAAACGCTTTTCTAAAATTTTCTCGTCTTTTTAGTATGGTCGACCAGCTTAATCCTGCCTGAAATGCGTCCAGCACCATGAACTCAAAAATCTTTCTGTCATCGTGGAGTGGTACTCCCCATTCTTTGTCGTGATATGCTATCATTAACGGGTCATTGCCGGGCCATGTACAGCGGGTTTTCATATGTGGGACTTTTTAACACTTAGATTGCCCTTTTTCAATAATGATTAAAAACGAATGGTGCCCGGAGGGGGACTCGAACCCCCACGATTTCTCACTAGACCCTGAACCTAGCGTGTCTGCCAATTCCACCATCCGGGCTTAAATAAAGTATTTAAATCGTAGTTGCTACTGTGCTGTTAATGGTTATACTATATACCACTAAACATAATTTTATGGAGAGAATTTTATGAGCCGTTTTGATGAACTAAAGGACCGTGGTTTTGTATATCAAACCAGTGACCATAAGGCAGTAGCAGAGCTTTTGGAAAAACCAAATGGAAAAAGTTTTTATATTGGTTTTGACCCTACCGCAGACAGTCTTCACCTTGGTAGTATGTTTGCCTTAATGACTGTTTCTCGTCTTTCTGGTTTTGGACTTAGACCAATAATAGTGCTTGGTGGAGGAACTGGTCTTGTTGGCGATCCAAGTGGA
>JAKIZQ010000062.1 GCA_022707945.1 Bdellovibrionales bacterium | reverse complement strand
ACGCAAACGTACTTGGACAGTACGTTGAGGAGGCTTCAAGAGCCCAACGAAGTTAGCGACTTGACTGCAACTTAGTACTAGATCCACTAGGCTTTTTAAGTGAAGAGGTTCTATACTCTATATTCTCAAGCAAGGTATATATACGTTCCAATACTTCACTCTTAACAAGCATTAGCGGCAGAAAATTATAAATTGTCCAATTCACCTGTGTCCTGCCTGAAAAATATATTATGAAATTAGTTTCATTCGGAAGGACTATAAAATAAAAGGTGCCTACCACCTCTTTTGCAAGTTTAGACGGTTTATCCATCCTAAGTGTTAAAGTAGGATCTTTTTCATTATCACTCTTGTCCTCTATCATCAGGTTTAACCAGTACGAACCTTTGAGTATATTATTCATGCTAACATTAGTCCTGAAATATGGACCTTTCTTAATAGGTTGAACAAAACGCATCGAGTTAATGTCTATAAAATATTTACCCTTTTGCCCATTCCTTCTAACATTGATATCCCTAAGTACCCATTCCTGATATTTAACAAAATCCTTAATAACGGTTTGAGCTTTTTTATAATCAACAGGTATATAAGCTATAGTCTCAAGATTAAATGACCTGTCCTCTTTGAATAAGAGCGAATAAGGTTCACCGATTTTCTTTTTTGAAGCCACTTTTTCAAAAATATTAAGTGAGGCAAGCTTTACGAATATCTTTTTGTTTTGTTCGGTGGTCTTATTATAATAATCATAATAATGTTTTGGAAGACGTAGTTTTGCCTTTTTACGACTTGTTTTTTCAAAAACTACAGAGTTATTACTCTTATTCTCTTCTATTTGTATGTTCTTAAGTTCTATCTCATTTACAGGTTTTGAATAGAACATGGTATCTTCATAAATACTGGAGTTAGCCATACAAGAAAGGGAAAAAATTATTGATGTAAATATGCCAAACATTAATAAATATATATTACATACATTAGAATTATGCGATATAAAAAAAACATGACCAATAACTCAGATAAAAGAAAACGTTTTGGTATAGTTATAGGTTCTATCCTTTTTACTGCAGTATTGGCTATCCTTGTCATAACTTTTGCCAATGCTGTGGCCTTTACAAAATACCCCTTCGCTGGATTTTTCTTCCAACCAAATAGATATGTTTCATTCACAGAAAGGAATGAATGGGAAGGCATGAAACATGGAGTTAAAGCATTAGATAGGTTACAATCCATAAATAACGAAAAGGTAAGCAACGGTACACAGGCTCTAAGAAAAATACAGGGGATGCCTAAACACTCCACAGTTAAATTTGAGTTTCTAACACCGGAAGGCAACAATAAAAAGGTGGATCTTAAGTTATCTGATTTCACCACCAACGACTTATTGGTCACGTTCTTTCTGCCATTTCTAATAGGACTCTTCTTTTTAGTCATAGGTTTTGTTGTCTTTCTTTTAAACCCACTAAAAAAAGTAGCTTTTATAAACTACCTTTCAGCTCTATTTATAGCACTGTTCTATTCAACATCCTTGGATTCAAATACCACTTATTGGTTCTATAGATTGTTTGCGTTATACCCATTAGTTGGAGCAACAGCGATCCACCTTATATTGACTATAACAGCTTCTAAGTTCTTAAAAAAACATCGAGTAGCAGAATTCTTGCCATACGTTGTGGCAGGAATAATAGTGGCACTTCAACAAACATTCCTCTATACAGAATATTCTGCAAAATTAATCTATCTAGTATCACCTATATTCCTTGTTGGTTGCGTAATAATGGTTTTGGTCTATCTTATACTTTATTACTTTTCCACAAAGGACGACGTTATCTCTAGAAGAAAAACAAGGTTCTATTTAATAGCCTTTGGTTTTGGAACCATTATCCCTGCCCTTTGGTCAATAACCTTTGCTTTTGGGAAACCACTTATTAGTTTAGATTGGGCAATTGCACTTTCTATCTTTTATCCGATATTCACCGGTTATGCCATAACAAGAGAAGACCTTTTCAGCCTCGAAAGAATAGTAAGGACATCCATAGAGTATCTTTTGTTTACTGGTCTTGTGGTGGCAGCATATTTTGTAATAGTAACAATAAGCTCCATGGCTTTACAAAGTTACGTAAAAAGCACACCACTGATAACGACCATACTTACTATACTGGTAATAGTTGTTCTAACTCCTTTCAGAAAAAGGGTTCAAAGTTTTATAGATAGGACTTTCTATCCAGAAAGATATGATGTCCTTGAAAAAATAAATGAGATAAGTTCTGCTCTTCTTTATGTCAGGGACAGAAGAACACTTGGCGTTATAGTAAGTAAAAAAATATCAGCATCATTATCACTTAACAATGCTGGCCTTTTATATTGTTCTTACGACGGTAAAAGTTCATATTACACAGATTACAATGGGACAAAACAAGTTGAGTTAACAAGACATGGATTACAAAGAATATTCCCAAAAGCTGGTTCAATAGAGTACTCTAACGAGATATTTGATGCCATTCCACCTAGGGCTACAAGAAAAGAAATACAAGAGCTAAAAGACCTTGCTCCAATGTACTTTTTACCAATAGGCAGAGAAAGGACCAGGGGACTTTTGGTCATAGGTCCAAAACGAAATATACAGAGTGTTTTCATACATGATGATTTTAGCTTTTTACAATCTCTACAGCCCCAATTAGAAGTTGCCCTAGTAAATGCAGAACTTCATGAACAAAAGGCAGAACAAGAAAGACTAGCTACCATAGGAGAATTTTCCAGTGTAATAATACACGAGATAAAAAACCCTTTGGGAATAATAAAACTAAGTAGTGGAACTTTAAAAAAGAGACTCCATGAAGATCCAAAGGCAATAGAGGTTTTGGGTTTCATAGAAGAAGAAGTTAGCAGAATGAACGATACTGTAAGTAACTTCCTTGATTATGCAAAGCCAAAATATCCCGTTAAAAGACGTTATACTATGGATGAACTTAAGGCTTATATAGAAAATCTCCGTCCTGAGTTCCAAAAAGAACAGTTCAATTTAATATTAAGGATAGAAAGCTCTGTTAACAGTATATACATAGACCCTGATCATCTTAAACAGATGCTACTTAATCTTATCATTAACGCCAAAGAAGCTAATCCTTCAGATAGTACAATATACATAGATGTATCAAAAGAAGATGATAATTTGGAAATAACCGTTAGCGATAATGGAGAAGGCATAGCAGAAGAACACATAAGTAAAGTCTTTGATCCTTTCTTTACAACAAAGGAACATGGCACTGGTCTTGGGCTCAGCGTTACAAAGCAACTTGCAAAGGTCAACGGTGGAGATGTAAGATATAAAAAACATAATGGACTTTCTGTTTTTGTAATAAGTTTACCATTAGTGGAGAATGCACAATGAACTACAGAATACTCATAGTAGATGATGAAAAGAACATGTGCCGTTCACTAGAGATACTTTTGAGCACAGAAGGCTACAAGACCACTTCTTGTGAGAATGCTACTTCAGCTCTAAAAGTACTGGAAAAAGAGGATTTTGATCTTGTAATAACAGACCTCACCATGCCCGGAATGAGCGGTATGGAGCTCCTAAAAAAGATAAAAGAGTTACATGGTTCCACTCAGGTCATAATGATGACTGCATATTCTACTGTCCAATCAGCAATAGAAGCCATAAAAATAGGTGCATACGATTATCTTATAAAACCTTTTAGCGATGATGATATTCTGATGTCTGTAAAAAAAGCGCTAGAGGTAGCTGAGCTAAGGAACGAGAACGTAGTCTTAAAAGAACTTTTAGAGAATAAAGAAAAACGAATAGTTTATGTAACAAAAAGTTCTGGCATGAAGAAGATAATGTTCATGATAGAAAAATCAGCACCAACACCCTCTAACATACTCATAACCGGAGAAAGCGGAAGTGGCAAAGAAGTCCTTGCAAAATTGATACACCAAAAAGGGCCTTGGGCAGATAAAAGGTTTTTTGCAATAAACTGTGCTTCTATTCCAGAGAACCTTCTTGAAAGTGAACTCTTTGGTCATGAGAAAGGTGCATTCACTGGTGCATTAAAGACAAAAAAAGGCAAGTTTGAGCTAGCTCCAGAGGGAATAATATTCTTAGATGAAATAGCAGAAATGCCATTGCCGTTACAAGCAAAACTTTTAAGGGTAATAGAGAACAAGAAGTTCGAGCGTCTTGGAGGCGTAGAAGAAATAAGTTTTTCTTCAAGGATAGTTGCCGCTACCAATAAAAACCTAAAAGAACTAGTAAAAGAAGGGAAATTCCGTGATGATCTTTTTTATAGACTCAATGTTGTTAATATAAATATCCCTCCACTAAGGGAAAGAAAAGAAGACCTTGATGAGCTAATAGATGTTTTCCTTAATACAAAATCTATGGAATTAGGTATAAAACAGAAACAATTAAGTACAGAAGCAAGAACAAGGTTAATGTCATACAATTACCCCGGTAACATAAGGGAACTTTCTAATATCATCGAAAGCTCTCTTATTATTTCTAAGACCAATACTATTAAGGCAGAAGACCTTGCACTACCAAAACAGGAAATAAACAGTGAGTTAAATGGTTCGCAGAAAATTGAATTAGAGAATGGCTATAAAAAGATACAAGACATCTTTAACGGCTTAGAAGAATCACTTATAAAAGAGGCTTTAAACACACATAAGGATATGCCTAACGAGGATATAGCTAAACTACTTGGGACGACACGCAGAGTGCTTGAATCAAGGATAAAAGCCTACAACATAAAAAAATAAAATTCACTTTAAACAATCCAAATAATGTTTTTTTAGGACACGTTGTCCCCATGGAGCCTGATATCCATAGGGCAACTCAGTCTCTCACTCCATCTTAACCCTCCCTATGCGGTCGGCTTAAGCTGTCGCTCCGAGAGGGTCCTAAAATAGAGTATATAAATTTAAAGAAATTAGTTAGTCATAGATGTTGGCTGACCAGTGGCTTCAATTACATTCATCCACAGTGGTGAGTTTGGCTCTACACTTTTTCTCTTGGAAACAGCTGTATCTATTGGCAAATGTGTAAAATGCTCATGTAAATGCCCTATTAAAAGGTTAGTTTTACCACACATTCCTGCGTGAACGGCATTTTGGGCAAGTTGTAAACAATAGATAGCATCTGTAGAATTGGCAATGGTACTTCTTATCATATAACTTGGATCTATATACTTAACTTGTACTGGCATTTTATGTTTTTTAGCAAAGCTGTTGATCTCACTTCTTAAAAGGCTCCCTATTTCTCCCAAATCTTTATTCCCAGAAGCATCATAGCCTAGCTTATCCTTATCAAAGAATTTTTGACCGGCCCCTTCTGCAACTATTATAACGGCATGGTTCCTTCTTTCCAGTCGTCTAAAAAGATGAGTCAAAAAACCATTTTCACCATCAAGATCAAAATCAACCTCTGGTATCAGAACAAAATTGGCATCATTAACGGCCAAAGCTGTGTGAGATGCTATAAAGCCAGAAAAACGCCCCATTAGTTTAACAAGTCCAACTCCATTGTAATAGCCCTTCGCCTCTGTGTGAGCGGATTCTATTGCACTGGTAGCAGATTGTACGGCCGTATCAAAACCAAAACTCTTTGATATATAAGATATGTCATTATCTATGGTCTTTGGAAGTCCAATTACAGAAAGCGGATAGCCTCTTAACATTGCGTTCAACGCTATATCCCGTGCTCCTCTAAGGGTTCCATCCCCTCCTATACAGAATAAAATATTAATTTTATTCTTTTCCAAAAAGTGCACCATGTTTTTTACTTCGTGCACACCTCTTGAGGAACCTAGTATGGTTCCTGAGTTCATATGTATGTCTTCTACAGTTTCAACTGTAAGTCTTACTGGTACAAACTTTGGATCTACTAATCCAGCATAGCCATAGCGAATACCAAGTACATCGTGAACCCCATAACTGTAATATAGTTCAAGAAAGATAGCCCTTATTACATTATTAAGTCCCGGACAAAGTCCACCACAGGTAACTATTGCCGCCTTGGTTTTAGTTGGGTCAAAGAACAGTTTTTCTCTTGGTCCAGCAAGTTCTATGCTTATTGGATATTCCATGCCGTGTTCAATTGCATTTTTGAATGCATCTAAGTGTGGATTATAAAGTACCCTATCATCATCACAGATAAAATTCTTTATAGACCTTCTCAGTGGGCTGTCATACTTGCAAGCACCAAGGCTTTTTACATCAAACATTTTTATTTCACCTTTATGAATTCTACATCACTTTGTTTGGCTAATTTATCTGCAAACTCATCATCATAATCTTTTTTATAGAAAACTTTTTTAATACCGGCGTTGATTATCATTTTAGTGCAAATGGCACATGGTTTTGTAGAGCAATAAAGATG
>JAKIZQ010000061.1:3538-6515 GCA_022707945.1 Bdellovibrionales bacterium | reverse complement strand
CTCATGTGGTGGAGACGACCATGCAGATGATGTTAGGAGCATGACAGGTCATACACTTGTTGACCCATATGTGATAGGCGCAAAGATGTTCGAAGACAAGAACGATAATGGTGTTTTAGACGTTGGTGAACAAGAATCAACATCCACAGACGCAGATGGTGTTTTTTCTTTTGCGAGTGCTTTAACTATTGGCTCAGTCCCAGGAGAAGAAGGAACTCATAACGGTTATCCTTTTACGGGTGGATTGACCAGAGAGGTCGATACTACAGAAGGATATCTAGCTGTTTCTCCATTCACAACTCTTATAACGAACGGATGGACTGTTCAAAATATATTAGATGTGCTCTACGAAGCTGGAATAAGCGGTATTGTAGAGGAAGATCTTAAAAAAGATCCTATGGGCACCTTTAATCTAACTGATACAGTTGACTCTATAACAGATTCCAAACTTGAAAGGATACGTTCTACTATAGCTATATACAACTTTATGTCGGTCATAAATGAGTTGATAAGCAATCAGTATGAATTGACCTATGCACAATTTACTGCACATCCTGAGTGGAAAACAGCGTTAAAGAACATGGTGGAACAGGTAAAAGCAGGACTTTCAAAAGAGACTATGGAGCAGATACAGGCCAAGATAGACGCTGCAAAAAGCCAGTGCCCATTTACAGTGGCTGATGTAACTATTGAAGACATAATAAAAGGTTCGGTAGCAATAGCTAATTACGTTATAGATAAAACAGTTGATTCCTGTAAAACTAACAACGACAAGAATGGAGATGGATACCCTGACTGTGACTATAATGCATACACACAAGCAAGTGCGGATTTTGCCGAGTGGAAAGATGGGCTTGGAAGAAGATTTTATGTAATAAGGACCAAGACCAATACTTGTACCATAGAAGGAGTACAAAGGGGCCTTTTGCCAAATGTTCTAGGTAACACATCTTGTAAACTAGAAGGCACTAACGCAGAAATAGTTTGTAATTAAATTTATTTTATAAATAAATTTAGTGATTCTAAATATTTAGAGAATGGGAACATGTCAAAAATAGTGGTGTTTTGTAACTTATATCCTGAGCTAGTGATGGATTTAATATCCTCTTTTAATGCTTCTGGATTGCAGGATACGTAAACTATCCTTTCAAAAGACAAGTTTATTAATTTATCCAAGACTGCTTTTTTTACTCCAGATCTTGGAGGATCAAGAAGGAGTTTGTTATAATGGGAAAGTCTTTTTTGTCCTTCTAGCATATCTAAACCTTTTTCTACGTCAGCCTCTATGAACTCAAGGTTCTTTATGTTTGTGTTCGTTGTTTTTATATCTATACCACTTAGTTTCAGTTTGGGCTCTTTCTTGATAATCTCAAAACTAAAGTTGCCAGAGCCACAGTATAGTTCGAGTATCCTGTCGTCTTTTTTTGGATCAAGAAGGTCTAATGTGTTTGAAATTAATATTTTATTAACAGCGTCATTTATTTGAGAGAACTGATTGTCATATTTTTTCTCCACTATCCTTTCACAAACAACCCCGTCCTTAATATATAGTTCTATTTTACCTTTAAAGTCGTTTGGGAATTTAAGAGTATTTATTTTCTTATTTATTCTTTCATCAAGCATTAGACATTCTTTAACTTCAACCAAGTCATGACTTTTTCTTTTAAAAAAACCCAAATTGCCGTTCAATATTTGTAGCTGGCACCTTGTTCTGTAGTGTATTGGGTTTGGAGAAGCTACAATATTTACATTAGATGGATCTAGCCCAAGAAGCTCTGAGAACGAATTTTTCTTTATTTCTAAGGTCTTAATATATGGGATGTCTATGTAGTCACAACCCCCACAATAGTTGCAATATGGACAGGTTTTGATGGTAACAGCGATATTATCAGTTTTACTCAAGTTATTATATCCCCTTGAAAACATACAACAGAGTACCTATATTAATGTTACAAGTAAAATACTTTTGACCTTATAGTACTAAGTATGTTACTAAAAGGGCGCTACGGAGGGAATTTTAATTATGCCTCTTTATGATTATTCATGTGAGAAATGTGGGAAAAGATTTGAGCTTATGAGAAGTATGAGTGATAACTCACAAGTAACTTGTCCAGACTGCGCTTCTGTTTGTAAAAAGAATGTTACCACAACATCTTTTATGTTAAAGGGGACCGGTTGGTATAAGACAGATTATACAAGCTCTGGAACTGCAGGAACGAAGACGACCCATAGCCCGTCTTGTGGATGCTGTCATAAAGCCAGCGATGGGACCTGCGGAATATGACACAATTAGAACTAGCCAAAAAAGGCGTTATTACGGATGAGGCTGTTTCTTGCGTAAAATATGACACTCATGTTACTCCAGAATATATCTCTAACGGTGTGGCAAATGGTCATATCGTGATACCACATAATAAGAACAGGAAGTTTAACGCACTTGCAATAGGAAAGGGGTTAAGCACCAAGGTTAATGCCAATATTGGTACTAGTCAAAAACATGCGGATATAGAAGAAGAACTTATTAAGATGAATGCTGCCTTAAAGGCAGGAACTCATAGTGTGATGGATCTTTCTACTGGGGGCAACCTTGCTGATGTAAGGAAAGTGTTAATACAGAATTGTCCGGTCATGATGGGTGCGGTACCCATTTATGCTACAGCGGCAAAAGCCATGCATGCAAAAAAACCTTTGCACTCAATAACTGTGGACGAGATATTCAGTGATATAGAGGAACAATGTAAACAAGGAATAGATTATATAACAGTACATTGCGGTATAACTAAGAATTCAATATCTAGGATGCTGAAGAGTAAAAGGGAACTAGGTGTTGTTTCAAGAGGTGGGAGCCTGACTTGTGGTTGGATAATTAAGAACGAAAAAGAAAATCCACTTTATGAACATTTTGACAGGCTCGTAGATATAGCCTATAGGTATGATGTAACACTTAGTGTGGGAGATGGTTTTAGGCCCGGTAGTG